>CALLFD010000167.1 GCA_937997605.1 uncultured Collinsella sp.
GTTTCTTACGACTGGCTCAAGACCATGATCGATATTCCGGAGGATCCCAAGACCCTTTCGGACGAATATATCCGCACCGGCACCGAGGTCGAGGCGATCGACACCGTGGGCGAGTCCTTCGACCACGTGGTGACCGCCAAGGTGCTCACCAAGACCCCGCACCCCGATAGCGACCACATGTATGTGTGCTCGGTCGACGTGGGCGACAAGAACCTCGACCCCGACGGCAACCCCGCTCCGCTGCAGATCGTCTGCGGCGCGCAGAACTTCGAGGCCGGCGACCACATCGTCACGGCCATGATCGGCGCCGTGCTTCCCGGCGACGTCAAGATCAAGAAGAGCAAGCTTCGCGGCGTCGTGTCCATGGGCATGAACTGCTCCGCGCGCGAGCTCGGCCTGGGTGGCGACCACTCCGGCATTATGATCCTGCCCGAGGATACGCCCTGCGGTATGCCGTTTGCCGAGTACGTGGGCTCGAGCGACACCGTGCTCGACTGCGAGATCACGCCCAACCGCCCCGACTGCCTGTCCATGATCGGCATGGCTCGCGAGACCGGTGCCATCTTCGACTGCGATTTCCACGTTGAGCTGCCCGCCATCAAGGCCGAGACCGGCCGCGCGACCGACGACGAGCTTTCCGTCGAGATTGCCGACGAGGGCCTGTGCGACCGCTACGTTGCCCGCATCGTGCGCAACGTCAAGGTCGGCCCGTCGCCCGACTGGATGGTCAAGCGCCTTAACGCCCTGGGCGTGCGCCCGCACAACAACATCGTCGACATCACCAACTATGTGATGATGCTCACTGGTCAGCCGCTGCACGCCTTTGACCTGGACACCTTTGCCGAGCGCGATGGCCACCGTCGTGTGGTGGTTCGCGCCGCCCAGCAGGACGAGAAGTTCACGACGCTCGACGGCGAGGAGCGTACGCTCGACGCCGGCATGGGTCTCATCACCGACGGCGAGCGTCCTGTGGCGCTGGCCGGCGTTATGGGTGGCATGGATTCCGAGATTGAGGACGACACCGTCGACGTGATGGTCGAGAGCGCCTGCTTCAACGCCGGCCGCACCTCGCACACCAGCCGTGACCTGTCGCTGATCTCTGACGCCTCCATCCGCTTTGAGCGCCAGGTCGACGAGACCGGCTGCGTGGACGTCGCCAATGTGACGTGCGCGCTCATCGAGGAGATAGCCGGCGGCGAGGTCGCCCCCGGCTATGTGGACGTGTTCCCCGCGCCCAAGACCATCGACAGCATCAAGCTGCGCCTGGCCCGCGTGCGCGCCATCTGCGGTGCCGACATCGAGCCCGACTTTATCGAGCGCTCGCTCACCCGCCTGGGCTGCACCGTCGAGCGCGACGGCGAGGACTTTATGGTCACGCCGCCGAGCTTCCGTCCCGACCTGCCGCGCGAGATCGACCTGATCGAGGAGGTCCTGCGCCTGTGGGGCATGGGCCGCGTGACGGCGACCATCCCGGCTGCCAAGAACCATATCGGCGGCCTGACCCGCGAGCAGAAGCTCACCCGCAAGGTTGGCGAGATCTTGCGCGCCTGCGGCCTCAACGAGACCACGACCTTTGGCTTCGCCGCCCCGGGCGACCTGGAGAAGATCGGCATGTCCACCGAAGGCCGCGGCTGCCCCGTGGTGCTCATAAATCCGTTGGTCGCCGAGCAGACCGAGATGCGCCGCTCGTTACTGCCGGGTCTGCTACAGTCTGTGGCCTACAACGAGGCCCACGGCACGCCCAACGTGCATCTGTACGAGGTCGGCAGCCTGTTCCACGGTCGCGAGAACGCCAGCCTGCCCAAGGAGACCAAGTCCGTAGCGGGCGTGCTGTCGGGCCAGTGGAGCGAGCAGTCCTGGAACATGAAGTACCGTAAGCTGCGCTTCTTCTTTGGCAAGGGCATTGTCGAGGAGCTGCTTGCCCAGCTGCGCATCGAGAAGGTTCGCTTCCGTCCCGTCGAGGGCGAGGGCTATGCCTTCTTGCAGCCGGGTCGCGCCGCCGAGGTTCTGTCCGGCGGTGCCGTGCTGGGCTGGGTTGGCGAGATTCACCCCGAGGCGCGCGAGGCTATGGGCATTGACGAGGTCGTCGTTGCCTTTGAGCTCGACCTGGACAAGCTGATCAAGGGCGCCCGCAACCAGGAGAACTACCGTGAGTTCTCGCAGTACCCGGCCGTTGAACACGACCTTGCTATCGTGGTCGACAACACTGTGACCTGCGAGGATCTCGAGCGTCGCATTACGAGTGCCGGCGGCAAACTGCTCGAGGGCGTGCGCCTGTTCGATGTCTACCGCGATCCGGTCCGCATCGGCAAGGGCAAGAAATCCATGGCCTTTGCGCTTACGTATCGCTCCGACGACCACACGCTCACCAGCGAAGAGGTCGAGAAGGCGCACCAGAAGATCGTTACCAAGGTGTGCAAGGGCGTAAACGGCGAGGTCCGCGGCTAGGTCCTGCGCCGGATATAGGCAGCGTCGGCTGCCGCCGAGTCTTACGTGACTGCTATGCCCGGTATAAGGCACCGTTGAGCCTGCATATATGACACGCGCATTACATAACGGCGTGCTGCTTTGTCGGCAGTGCGCCGTTTTGCTATGATAGCCCGCGTCGTGTTACGAATCTGACGTTACGTAACACTGGAAAGGTGATTCAAACGGCGTTGCAATTCCGTGCGCCGATAACCGGGAGGCGTGCATGCACATTCCAGATAATTATCTGTCCCCGCAGACCGATGCCGTCATGGCAGTGGCGATGGTGCCTGTTTGGGTTCACTGCATCAAGAAAGTGCGCGCCACGCTCGATCGCGAGCACATGGCTTTCCTGGGCATCTGCGCCGCGTTCTCCTTCCTGCTTATGATGTTCAATGTGCCGCTGCCCGGCGGCACCACAGGTCACGCCGTCGGCGGCGCGCTCATTGCGCTGCTGCTAGGCCCCGAGGCCGCGGCTATCGCTGTCTCGGTTGCGCTGGCGCTGCAGGCGCTGCTGTTTGGCGACGGCGGCGTTCTGTCGTTTGGCGCCAACTGCTTTAACATGGCCTTTGTGCTGCCGTTTGTCGCTGCTATCGTGTTCCGTGCGCTCAACAGCCGCCTGCACGACAAGAGCTGGGGCACCTCGGTTTCTGCCGTCGTGAGCGGTTGGGTCGGCCTGTGCCTGGCAGCCCTGTGCGCGGCAATCGAGTTTGGTATTCAGCCGATGCTCTTTACCAACGCTTCGGGCGCGCCGCTGTACTGCCCCTTCCCGCTGTCCGTGGCTATTCCGGCCATGTTGATCCCGCATATGCTGGTTGCCGGCGTGATCGAGGGCGTGGCGACGGCCGCCATCTACGGTTTCATTAAGAAGACGGCGCCGAGCGTTATCGTCGGGCCCGAGGCCGTCGATGGCCAGCTTACTGCCGAGGGCGTTGCTGCCGAGAAGACCTCGCTGGTCCCCACGCTCATCTTGGTTGCCGTGCTTGTCGTGGCTACGCCGCTCGGCTTGCTTGCCACAGGTGACGCATGGGGCGAGTGGGACGCCGAGGGCGCCGCGACCGCCGTTCAGGAGGCTGGTGACGACAGTCTGCAGGCTTCGGTCGGCCTTGATACCCCGACCTTTGCCGACGCTCTGCCTACGGGTGATTACCTGCAGGCCTATTCCGAGGAGCAGGGTCTTGGCTTTGCCGGTCAGGCTGCCATGTATATCCTGTCCGGCGTGATTGGCGTGGCGGTGCTCACCATCGCATTCCGTCTGATCTCGCTGACGGTTAAGGAAAGCGGTGCTCATGGCAATAGCCGAGCTGCCTAGCTGGCTTGCGGTCGAGCAGCGATACGAGCCCGTGGGGGCTCGGCATCGTGTGATGCAAAAGAACGTCCTGCACCTGGCGAGCCTGCTTGAGCGGGTTCGCCTGGGTGGGGGCGCGCACGAGGGCGGGTCGATGGTCGACCGCGCCCTTTCTTGCGTTTCTGCTCCGGTGCGCCTGGTGGGGATGTTCGTCTGCGTTCTATGCGTGTGTCTGACGCAGAGCCCGTTGTACCTCATGTTGATGGCGGCTATCGCGCTGGTGCTCGTTGCCGTGCGCCCCGTACGCGGGCTGCGGGCAACCTTTGTGCCGGCGCTTGGCGCTGCGGGGCTCGCAGTGGTTCTGGCGCTGCCTGCCCTGCTGCTGGGCGCTTCCGCTACGGGCGCCATGCTCAAAATTGCGCTCAAGACGTTCATTAACGTGTCGCTCGTGCTGGGCGTTTCGTGGACACTCACCTGGAGCCGCATGTCGGCGGCGCTCAAGATGCTGCATCTACCCGACGAAGTTATCTTTACGTTTGATATGGCGCTCAAGCACATCGAGGTGCTGGGTCGTACGGCGCACAATCTGTGCGAATCGGTCATGCTGCGCAGTGTTGGCCGTGCGCCTGAGGGATTTTCGCGTACCGATTCGATCGCGGGTATCATGGGCATGACCTTTATCAAGGCGATGGAATGCAGTCGCGCGATGGACGAGGCTATGCTTTGCCGCGGCTTTGCCGGTGCGTATCCGGCGCCCGCGCGCGCCGGGTTTGGCTGGCGCGATGCCGTTTATGCAGCCGTTGTGGTTCTGCTCGCCGTGTTGTGCGCAGTGCTGTAGCGCGGGCGGTCGAGCCGTCGATGTGGATAGGGAAGGGCGACGTTTTGGCAAACGATACGAATGGCGCGATGGGCGCGAGCGGTGCTGCTGGCGCTGAGACCACGCCGCTCATCGAGTTTCGCGACGTGGTGTTTTCCTATGCGGGCCATACGGTGGTCGACGGCGTTTCGCTGCAGGCGGACCGTGGAGAGCTCGTTGCCCTGCTAGGTCCCAACGGCTGCGGCAAGACGACGATCATGCGCCTTATTAACGGCCTTGAACTCGCTGACGCAGGGGCATACCTGTTTGACGGGCACGTGATCGATGCGGCGTTTCTAAAGGATTCCGCGGCCGCTCAGCGTTTTCATCAGCGCGTGGGCTTTGTGTTCCAGAATGCCGATGCGCAGCTCTTTTGCGCCACGGTGGGCGAGGAGATCGCGTTTGGCCCGGCTCAAATGGGACTGCCGGCAGACGAGCTCGAGCGCCGCGTCCGCGATGCCATGAAGCTGTTCCAGGTTGCCGATCTGGTCGATGCCTCGCCCTATCAGCTTTCGGGCGGGCAAAAGAAGCGTGTGGCCCTGGCGGCAGTCGTATCGATGAACCCCGATATCCTAGTGCTCGATGAGCCCACCAATGGACTCGACGAGGATTCATGTGACATCGTGGTCAACTTCTTGCTGGCTTACGTCGCGGCGGGTAAGACGGTCTTGATGAGCACACATCACCAGGATTTGGTGCGACGCCTGGGTGCCCGTGCAATCTATATCGATCGATATCACCATGTGGTCGAGGCGCCTTCGCCGTCGTATGGAACCGAAAGCGGTGCTACGGACTAGTTGCTGCGTAGAGCATGCGTAGCCGCCCGCGCGGCATTGCCGTGATGGTATAGTTATCCAGGTTTTTATGGGGGTGGCTATGCCAAGCTGGAACATTCATATCGCTCAGACGGAGCGTTTGCTGGAGCGCACCGGTGCGCTTGCCAATAGCGTGCGCGACCGCAATGCCTTTTTGTTTGGCTGCGTGGTTCCGGATATCTTCGTGGGCTATATGGTCCCTGGCATCGCCGATCCCATTCCGTATCGCATTACGCACTTTGCAAAGCCCGAGCCTATCCCTAAGCCGCGCGAGCACGAGTTCTGGGATACCTATGTGGCGCCGCTGCTCAAAGGGGCGCCTGTTGGTACGCCGGCTGCCGCGACCTCGATCGCCGAGGAGCGCGAGCGACTCAATCGGGTGCATTATCCCCAACGCTACAAGGACGCCGAGCCGGTTGCCGGTCCCGGCGCCTGTGAGTTTTCGCTTGCGTCCGAAGATGTGGCGCAGTCGCTGCTCGATTTAACGCTGGGCGTCTGGTCGCATCTGGTGGCCGATACCGTATGGAATACGCGCGTGAATCAGTACCTGGAGGCGCACGGCGGCAAGCCGTGCGAGGAATTCCGCATTAAAAAGCAAGGTGACTTTGACTGGTTTGGCAAGACGCTCGGCATTGTTTCTATCCCGCGTGCGACCGATCGCCTGTATACCGCGGCGGCCCAGTTTGGTCAGTATTCGATTCCGCAAGAGTATGTGCTCAAGACCATTGGCGTCATGCACGAGATTGTGCGCGAAAACCCTGGTGAGCCCGATCATCCGCCATACCGTCTGCTGACCGAGGAGTTCTTCGACGCAACGTTTACCGAGGTCGTCGAGCTAACCGAGACGGGTTTTGCCGCCCGCGTCGAATCGCCCGATGTGCCCGCGCTGCCCCTGATCGCTAGCTGCTAGCTGGCTGGCTTGACGGCGAACAGCTCATCCCAATCGACTAATAGCTCCCGCCGAAGGGCATCTTCGGTGGTGCGTTCCTGATTGGTCTTTGGGATGTAGGGGAGCCCCGCCTTTTTATGGATGAGATCGGCGATGTTGTTAAAGCTCTTCGTGTCTTTGATTTGCTCATAGGTTATCTGGATAACGTCATAGCCCATGCTGGTGAGGGCGGTGGCGCGCTCGGCATCGGAGAGACTTGCGGCTTCGCCATCGTGGGCGGAGCGGCCTTGGCATTCCAAGATGACGCCCATGCTGTCAGTGTTGCTCTCGATGAGGATATCGGCGTAGCAACAGGTTTTGTCATACAGTGAGCGCGCGGCGTCGCTGAGTGGGATGCGCACGTTGTTTGCGATGTTGATGCCCATGCCGCCCTCGTTGCGGGGGAGCGAGACAAGCATGGAGGTCTGTACTTCGAAGGGCGAGGCGGTCTGCCCCGTCATGTGCTCGGCCGCCCAGCGCAGTTGTTTGACGCCGCGCAGGCCTGCGGCTTGTTTGGCGAACGCGGCGATATCCGTTGCGGTAAGAAGCGGCGTGCGCTTCCACAAGTTGGTGTCATTGCCCTTGGTGTCGTTAACTCGCTCCCAGCCGCAGTTGGGTGGAATGAGCTTAAGCGAAATAGCTTCATCGAGTTGTTGTTGCGTTCGCTCGCAGGGCTTAAACACTGCAAAGGAGCCGCACATCTCGTAGCAAGCCATGAGTAACTGGTTGCGTGAGACCTGCGTGGCAAGGCTGAGCAGCGTGAACTCCGGCGAAGTGACATCAAACCCATGCTCAGTCTGCCAAAACGACCCAGGAGGCGGCTCTTGGGTCAGGAGGTGCGATTTAAACAGGCTTCGCGACCCGGATTGTGCCCGAGTGAATACAAGCCTGTGAAGCGGTGCGTGAAGCAGGTCTTTTACAACTGCATGACTTCCGAGGCCGCAACATCTGCGATCCATATTGCCAAGGCTAATGGCGGGGTAAAGGCCTAATACCTGCGGCGGGATACGGTGATAGTAAAAAGCGGATTGATCGCATAGCGTCAGGTCCATGACGTCCTCCTGGTCGAAATATGCTTTTGGACCGTGCGATGCCAGTGTCAATTCGGAAGTATGCGGCAAAATCTAAACCCTGTGAGCAGACCTGGCTTTTGAGGCTAGTTTATCAGGCATTTTGTTGCGAAAAAACGGGGTGTGCTCGGAGGTATCAGAATTTGCCGCATACTTCCGAAAACCAGGTCGATCCGGCTCTTGCTAAAACGATTTAGCAGCGTCGGTTAAGGTGTGGGTTTGCCACCGGGCGAACATTTCATCAGCAGAAAGCTCATTTTTAGGGTTTGGAGGGGCGATCTGGACTCCTTTGGTAAAGAAACGAGCGTGTGTCATGCCGTGCGGGAGGCATCGGCGCACAGAAAAAGGGCCCGGAAGGTTTTGCCTTCCGGGCCCTTTGCGATGCAAGTGTGCTTGCAAGTACGACTTAGCGCACCTGAGCGACGTAAGCGACGTTGGTCGAGGAGACCTTGTCCTCGAGCTGGACGCTCATGCGGGAATCGCCAGCGGTGGCGACGGTCAGGTCGCCGGCCTCGACGTAGCCGAGCTCCTTAGCGGTCTCGATCGCCTTGACGATCGTGCCGTTGACGGTGCCCTGGGTAATCTCGGCCTGATGCGGGATAACGCCCCAGTACATGATCATCTGCTGGACGGCCCACTCGTGGCGGGAGAACGCGCAGATCGGCATGTTGGGACGGAAGTGCGAAATCAGGCGAGCGGTACGACCGGTGGTCGTCGGCACGGTGATGCACTTGGCGCCAACGGTGGTGGCCATGTTCACAGCGGACATACCCACAACGTTGTTGACGACGCGGGTACCGTGAGCGTCAGCCGGAACCTCGAGCGGAGCGTGAGCCGGGAGGTACTTCTCGGTCTCGAGAGCAATGCTGGCCTGCATCTTGACGGCCTCGACCGGGTACTTACCGGCAGCGGACTCGCCGGAAAGCATGACGGCGTCGGTGCCGTCGTAGATGGCGTTGGCAACGTCGGCAACCTCGGCGCGCGTCGGGCGCGGGTTCTGCTGCATGGAGTCGAGCATCTGCGTAGCGGTGATAACGGGCTTGTAGGCCGCGTTGCACTTGGCGATGATCTCCTTCTGGATGTGGGGAACGAGCTCGGGCTTGATCTCGATGCCCAGGTCGCCACGGGCGACCATGATGCCGTCGGAAGCTTCGAGGATCTCGTCGAAGTTCTCGACGCCCAGGGCGCACTCGATCTTCGGGAAGATCGTCACGTGCTCGCCACCGTTCTCGCGGCAAAGCTCGCGGATGCCGCGGACGGACTCGCCGTCGCGGATGAAGGAAGCGGCGATGTAATCGATGTTCTCGGTCAGGCCAAAGAGGATGTCCTGACGATCGCGCTCGGTGATGGCGGGCAGCGAGATGTTGACGTTGGGCATGTTGACGCCCTTGCGCTCGCCGATCAGGCCGTCGTTCTTGACGACGCAGGTCATGTCCTGGCCGTCGACGGACTCGACCTCGAGGGCAACCAGGCCGTCATCGATCAGGATGAGGGAGCCCTTCTCGACCTCGGAGGGCAGAGCCAGGTAGTCGAGGGAGATGTGCTCAGCGGTGCCGTGGAAATCCTCGGACGTGGGCTGAGCGGTGACGACGATCTTGTCGCCGGTCTTGACGGCAACCTTCTTGCCGTCGACCAGAAGGCCGGTGCGGACCTCGGGGCCCTTGGTGTCGAGCAGGATGCCGACGGGCAGACCGAGCTCCTTGGAAATACGACGGACGCGCTCGATGCGACCGTGGTGCTCGTCGTAGGATCCGTGCGAGAAGTTAAAACGGGCGACGTTCATGCCCGCCTTGATCATCTCGCGGATGGTCTCGTCGCTATCGCAGGCGGGACCCATGGTGCATACAATCTTAGTGCGCTTGTACATTCAGACCTCCATCTGACATCGTCTTGCGCTGATAGATAAACCATAAGAAATAAAACTGAGATGATTATAACGAAATGATGACCGAATACCCCTAAAAATCGACCGTATGCCGAATTAGAAGTTCATTTTTTGCGGAAAAACGGTATATGCAAAAATTTTATCAACCGTTCTAACCGCTGCTATCTGGGCGATATTTCAGTTCTATGATGCGCCGAAGAAAAAACGTTTTATCAATGTTGAGCATCACACGGTCTGCACCGTTGCTTATGGACCATATTTCCAAATGGATTGTTTTGGCTAGACGCGTTGCTTTGGGGTACCATAGCTCCACTATCAACTGCCGCTCAGCACGGCAGCCTTGATGAGCCCTTGCCCTTCTCCTGGGAATTATGATCGGGCATCAATCTGCTGAGTGGCCCGAATCCCAGGAGGGGACTCTATATGCAAAAGGAATACCTGTCCGCCGCGGCGGAGGTGCTCAGCGACCAGGGTGTCGATGAGAACCTCGGCCTGAGCACCGGCGAGGCGTCGTCGCGCCTCGCCAAGACAGGCCCTAACAAGCTCGAGGAAGCCGAGAAGACGCCGCTGTGGAAGCGTTTCTTTGAGCAGATGGCCGACCCCATGGTCATCATGCTGATCGTTGCCGCCGTCATCAGCGCGCTCACGGGTATGGTCAAGGGCGAGCCCGACTTTGCCGATGTCGTCATCATCATGTTCGTCGTTATCGTCAACTCGGTGCTGGGCGTGGTCCAGGAAGCCAAGAGCGAGGAGGCCCTCGAGGCCCTGCAGGAGATGAGCGCGGCGCAGTCCAAGGTGCTGCGCGACGGCAAGCTCGTGCACCTGCCGAGCGCCGAGCTCGTGCCCGGCGACGTGATCATGCTCGAGGCCGGCGACTCCGTTCCGGCCGACTGCCGCGTTCTCGAGAGCGCCACGATGAAGATCGAAGAGGCCGCACTCACCGGCGAGTCCGTGCCCGTAGAGAAGCACGCCAACGTGATCGAGCTTGCCGCGGGCACCGATGACGTGCCGCTCGGCGACCGCAAGAACATGTGCTACATGGGCTCCACCGTGGTGTACGGCCGTGGCCGCGCCGTCGTGGTCGGTACCGGCATGGACACCGAGATGGGCAAGATCGCCGGCGCCCTGGCCGAGGCCAAGGAAGAGCTTACGCCGCTGCAGGTGAAGCTCGCCGAGCTCAGCCGCATCCTCACCATCATGGTGATCGTCATCTGCGTCGTGATCTTTGGCGTCGATATCCTCCGCCACGGCGTAGGCAACGTCCTTACCGATCCGACTGCCTTGCTCGACACCTTTATGGTCGCCGTCTCGCTCGCCGTCGCCGCCATCCCCGAGGGCCTGGTCGCCGTCGTGACCATCGTGCTGTCGCTTGGCGTGACCAAGATGGCCAAGCGCCAGGCGATCATCCGCAAGCTCTCTGCCGTCGAGACGCTCGGCTGCACACAGACTATTTGCTCCGACAAGACCGGCACCCTTACCCAAAACAAGATGACCGTCGTCAAGCACGAGCTCGCCGCGCCTAAGGAGAAGTTCCTGGCCGGTATGGCCCTTTGCTCCGATGCCCAGTGGGACGAGGAGCTGGGCGAGGCCGTGGGCGAGCCGACCGAGTGCGCGCTCGTCAACGACGCCGGCAAGGCGGGTCTCACTGGCCTGACTGCCGAGCACCCGCGCGTGGGCGAGGCCCCGTTTGACTCGGGCCGCAAGATGATGTCCGTGGTCGTTGAGACCCTGGATGGCGAGTACGAGCAGTACACCAAGGGCGCACCCGACGTGGTGATCGGCCTGTGCACCCATATCTACGAGGGCGATAAGGTCGTCCCCCTGACCGAGGAGCGTCGCGCTGAGCTCGTGGCCGCCAACAAGGCCATGGCCGACGAGGCCCTGCGCGTGTTGGCGCTGGCAAGCCGCACCTACACCGAGGTCCCGAGCGACTGCAGTCCCGCTGCGCTCGAGCACGACCTGGTCTTCTGCGGCCTGTCCGGCATGATCGACCCTGTCCGCCCCGAGGTCGCCGACGCCATCCGCGAGGCCCACGACGCCGGTATTCGCACCGTCATGATCACGGGCGACCATATCGACACCGCCGTGGCCATTGCCAAGCAGCTGGGAATCGTCACCGATCGCAGCCAGGCCATCACCGGTGCCGACCTCGATCGCATGAGCGACGAGGAGCTCGACGCGCACATCGAGGACTACGGCGTGTACGCTCGCGTCCAGCCCGAGCACAAGACCCGCATCGTCGAGGCCTGGAAGTCGCGCGACCAGATCGTGGCCATGACGGGCGACGGCGTCAACGACGCCCCGTCCATCAAGCGCGCCGACATCGGCGTGGGCATGGGCATCACCGGTACCGACGTCACCAAGAACGTTGCCGACATGGTGCTTGCCGACGACAACTTCGCCACCATCATCGGTGCTTGCGAAGAGGGCCGTCGCATCTACGACAATATCCGCAAGGTCATCCAGTTCCTGCTTTCGGCTAACCTTGCCGAGGTGTTCTCGGTGTTTATCGCCACGCTCATCGGCTTTACCATCTTCCAGCCGGTGCAGCTGCTGTGGGTGAACCTGGTCACCGACTGCTTCCCCGCGCTCGCGCTGGGCATGGAGGATGCCGAGGGCGACATCATGAAGCGCAAGCCGCGCAACGCCAAGGACGGCGTCTTTGCCGGTAATATGGGCCTGGACTGCGTGGTCCAGGGCTTGATCATCACCGTGCTGGTGCTGGCGAGCTTCTTTGTGGGCGTGTACTTTGACATGGGCTACATCCACATCGCCGATATGATCGCCGGCAATGCCGACGAGGAAGGCGTGATGATGGCGTTCATCACGCTCAACATGGTCGAGATCTTCCACTGCTTCAATATGCGCAGCCGTCGTGCGTCGCTGTTTAGCATGAAGAAGCAGAACAAGTGGCTGTGGGCATCTGCCGCGCTGGCGCTGGTACTGACGGTTATCGTGACCGTTCAGCCGACGCTTGCCGAGATATTCTTTGGCCCCGTGACGCTTGAGCTCAAGGGCGTTATCGCCGCCCTGGGCCTTGCCTTCCTGATCATTCCGTTGATGGAGATCTACAAGGCGATCATGCGCGCAGTGGAGAAAGAGTAACGTATCTGTCCGGGCCCGCCCCACGCCCCTTCTCCCTCACTGGTCCTCGCGCTTCGCGCTGCGGGATCGTTCGGGAGAAGGGGCTTCCGGGGCGGGCCCTGCGGTATCCTTGCTGGCTTTTCTCCCGTGCGGATGAAAAGGGCTAAGGGAAAGTATGTGAGCTGGTCGGGCTTTGCCCGGCCAGCTCTTTTTGATTTAAAATACCTGCTCAGTTGTGGTTTGTGGTGCTGGGAGGCGCTTGTGAGCAAGGCGAAGGCTAAGGCGAAGAAAAAGACGACGGGGGCGCGGGCTAAGCGCGATCGTCGTCGGAAGCTTGCGACCGAAGCTCCCGCGTCTGCCGAGGAGCTGCTGGCAAGCGTGCCGGGACTCGATGCGCTGCAGGATGTTCCGGCGTTCGACGATCTGCCGGTCGATGATGCTCAGCGGGCTGCCTTCGATGATTTTTGTGCTCGGGCCGAGGAGCCCGAGCAGATGCAGCTTGGTGCCGTGGTGCGCCTGGATCGTGGGTTTCCGCTGGTGGCGACTGCCGATGACACCTTTCGTGCCGAGCATGCCGTGGGGTTTGCCAAGTCGCGTGGCGAGGACGAGGTTCTGCTGCCCGCCGTGGGCGACCGCGTGGCGGTGCGTCGTGCGCCCGGGCACGACATGGGCGTGATCGAGTGCGTGCTGCCACGCCGCACGAGTTTTGAGCGCTGGCGCGGACGCGCTCGCGGCGAGCGTCAGGTGCTTTGCTCCAACGTGGATAGCGTGCTGATCGTGCAGGCGCTCGGCGCCGGCGAGGTACTGCTCGACCGCGTGGCGCGCTCGCTGGTGTTGGCACTCGACTGCGATGCCGAGCCGGTGGTGGTACTCACCAAGGCCGACCGCTGCGACGCCGATGAGCTCGAGCGCGATCTGGACCGTGTGCGCCGCTTGGTGGGTCCGGGCGTGCGCGTAATCGTGACATCTTCTGCCGAGGGCCGTGGTCTGGACGAGGTGCGCGCCTGCGTGCCCGCCGGGAGCTGCGCCATGATCTTGGGTGAATCGGGTGCTGGCAAGTCGACGCTGCTCAACGCGCTGCTGGGTCACGATACGTTGGCGACCGGCGGCGTACGTGAGCGCGATGACCAGGGTCGCCACACCACGGTCGCGCGCGTGATGGTGGCGCTGCCGGGCGAAGCCGGCGTTATTTCTGACGCGCCGGGCCTGCGCAGTCTGCCGCTCGTGGGGCATGAGCGGGGCTTGGCACGCGCGTTTCCCGAGATCGTCGAGGCGTCGCGTGCGTGCCGGTTTGGCGACTGCACGCATACCCACGAACCGGGCTGCGCCGTTCGCGAGGCCGAGGATGCCGGGCAAATCGACAGCCTGCGCCTGGAGACGTTCCAAAACCTGGCGTCATCCATGCGTGTGAGTGCTCAGATGCTCGATCCCGATGTCCATCTGTAATTGAATCTACCTATGACAGCCGTCTCCCAATGGTACGGGAGGCGGCTTTTTTATTGCCGATGCGCCCCTAAACGTGCGTTTTGCTGACGTGCTGACCAAAACCTTGCCACGAGCTTGACGGGCCGGTCAGCTTTTGGTCGGCAATTGGTTTGACACTCAAAACCAAGATCGCGATCGCACCGTTTTGCTGCTTGCCCGCTCGGACAATGGTGCTACGGGCATCCGCCCGGTGCTACCTTGAGAGGAGCGGCCGTGAACAAGAGCAAGCGCATCGCCATCAGTCTAATCGCGGGTGTGCTCGCCGCGCTGCTCTGCATGGTCTACGCATCGTCGATTCGCTCGCAGGCTGAGCAGGTCCAGGCCGAGACGCTGGCCAAGTATGGCGGCGATCGCGTCGAGGTGTGCGTCGCGGCGCGTGATATCGATGTGGGCGAGACCCTCGACGAGACCAATGTCATAACCCAGAAATGGCTGGCGAGCCTGCTGCCGCGCGATGCGGCGACCGAGCTGCGCCAGGTGCGCGGCGACGTGACGACCTCGCGCATCCCTAAAAATGCCGTGATTTGCGATGTCTACACTAAGGCCGAAACCCACACGCTCGAGGTGCCCAAAGGCAAGGTCGCCGTTTCGGTGGCGGTCGATGCCGAGCGTTCGGTCGGGGGCGCCACGGGCGTGGGCAGCTACGTGGACGTGTACGTGCAAAAGGACGGCGTAACCGATCGGCTGTGCGGCGCGCGCGTAATCGATACCAGCGAAGATGCCGGCGCCACGCGTGAAGGCAAGATCGAATGGGTGACGCTGGCGGCCGACCCAGAAGACGTTAAGGAATTGCTGGGGGCCTCGGGTAAGGGGACGGTCAGTTTGACGATTCCCGCCACGGTGCGCGGCAAAAAGAGCGGAGGCGACGAGTGATGAAAGCGATCTGGCTTGCATGCTGCGCGTGCGGTGATTACGGATTGCTGCAGCGGGAAGTCGAGGGCCGCGATGCGGGCGCGCAGGTGCTTCGCGTGGGCGACCTGGATGGGCTGGTGTCCATGGCGCGGGCGTTTCCGTCGCGTCGCGGGGCGGCGATTATCGCGGCGACCCTGTTCGATGCCGAAGACGTGCGAAAGACTGTTGCGCGCCTGACGGCCGAGGGCCGCGTGAGCCGCGTGGTCGTACTGATAGAGACGCTCGATCCTTCGGATATCGAGGGGCTGTTTCGCGCGGGGGCGACCGAGGTGATCGCTGCGCGTAGCATATGCGGCAACGGGCGCGCGGGCGAGGGAACGGTTGATTACGACCGGTGTATGACGATTGAGCCCGATGCTTTTGTTGATAGGGAACCCGGGGCGCCTCGCGCTACAAGAGGCCCGCGTGTTGATGATTATGGAAAAGCGGAAGCCGAGCATGGTCGGTGTCCCCGGGATCCCCTTGCATACGATGAAGTCGGAGAGCCGGTGCCGTATGGCGAGGATCTTTTGGATGCTGATATGGGATACGTGCATGGCGTGAGCCTAGTCGATGAGCTCGACGAGGTGGAGGGGCTTGTCGAGAGCGACAGCGTGCGTGTCGATGCGACCGTGAAGTCTCCAGACTCGGTCCCGCAGACCGAGCAACCTGCCATGCCGGCTTGGGCGCAGCATGTGAGCGCTGCCGGGGAGACGGGGACGTTGCCGTCCGTGCCCGCGTCGCCTGCCCCCGCGCCGCCGGCGGATGCCGCCGCTCCGTCGCATCGAGCTCCGGTTGTCTGCGCCGTCTCGGGTTCGGGCGGTTGCGGCAAGTCGACGATCGTCGCCGCCATGTCGCACGCGGCGTCGCTGCTGGGCCTGCGTGCTGCCGTGCTCGACTTGGACCTGATGTTTGGAAACCTCTACGACCTGTTGGGCGCCGATGCCCCGCATGACATGGCGACGCTTATCGAGCCATCGGCTGCGGGCGCACTCGCCGAATCGGACATCGTGGCCGCCTCGATGCGCGTGGCCCCGGGCGTCACGCTTTGGGGCCCGGTCGCCGCGCCCGAACAGGCCGAGCTCATGGCGCGTCCGGTGGAGCTGCTGCTTGACGTCTTGCGCCGCGAATCCGACGTGGTGCTTGTCGACACCTCGGTCTTTTGGGGTGACGCCGTGGCGGCCGCGGTGGCGGCAAGCGACCGCTGCCTGGTCGTGGGCAATCAATCGGTGTCATCTGCGACGTCCGCGGCACGCGTTATCGAACTGGCGAGCCGTGTGGGCGTGCCGCGTACGCGCATGAGCGCCGTATTCAACCGGTTTGGCGCGCGCGGCGCCGACGAGGATGTCGCCATGCGCTTTGAGATTACCTGCGCGTTGAGCTCCAAGATTCGCATTGCCGACGGCGGGCAGGACTTGACGGCGCTCATGGCATTCGGCCGTGCTGACGAGGCGGTGGGCCAGACCAGCGCTTTTGCCACCAGCGTGCGCGAAGCCACGCGCGAGATGCTCGTGGAGCTGGGCTGCGCCGTCGGTCCCTGGAGTGACATGGTCACCGACCGCGCGACGCGCACCGAGCGCCCACGTATCCGTCTTCCCTGGTCGCGCGAGGGTGATTCGCGATGAGCTTGCAAACAAGGATTAAGGAAGCCGGTGCGGCCGCGGCGGCGGCGCCTGTTGATGCGGGGCGCCACCGTGCCGTCAAGCGCCGCACCAAGCGCGCCGTGATGGACCGCATGGGCTATGACGAGGTGGCGCGTATCAGCGCATACATCGATCCGGCGCGCGCCCGCTCGGAATTGCGTCCTGCGGTGGAGGCGGCGCTCAACGTGGAGGAGCCGGGCGACCTGGCGACGCCCGAGCGCGAGACTATCATCGACGAGATCTTGGACGACGTGGTGGGCCTGGGCCCGCTGCAGCCGCTCATCGAGGACGACACCGTCACCGAGATCATGGTCAACGGTTGCCGCTCGGCTTTCTTTGAACGCGGCGGCGTCTTATATCCCATCGAGCATGCATTTGAGGATGACGAGCAGATCCGCGTGCTCATCGATCGCATCATCTCGCCGCTGGGCAGACGCATCGACGAGCGCAGCCCCATCGTCAACGCTCGCCTCAAGACGGGCTATCGCGTCAACGCGGTGATCCCGCCCGTGGCGATCGATGGGCCAATCCTCACCATTCGCAAGTTCTCAGACCGCATCTGTTCGTTGGACGAGCTTGTGGGCCTGGGGTCGCTACCGCTTTGGTATGCGCAGCTGCTTTCGTGTGCGGTGTCGCTGCGTCAAGATCTGGCGGTTGCAGGTGGCACGGGATCAGGCAAGACCACGCTGCTCAACGCGCTGTCGTGCGAGATATCCACCGGCGAGCGCATCGTGACGATCGAGGACTCCGCCGAGCTCAAGTTTGCGCATCACCCGCATGTGGTTCGCCTGGAGGCACGCGAGGCTTCAATTGAGGGTGAGGGCGCGGTGACAATCCGCGACCTGGTGACCAACGCCCTGCGCATGCGTCCCGACCGTATTGTGGTGGGCGAGGTACGCGGTGCGGAATGTTGCGACATGCTGCAGGCCATGAACACCGGGCACGATGGGTCGCTCACCACGCTTCATGCGGGTACCGAGCAGGAGACCGTGGTGCGTTTGACGCTGCTTGCACGCTATGGCATCGACCTGCCGAGCGAGCTTATCGAGGAGCAGATTGCCATGGCGCTCGACGGTATCGTGATGTCCGAGCGCCATGCGGACGGCAGGCGTTTCGTGTCCTCCTATTCGGGGGTGCGACGCGGCGCGTCGGGCGGCGTGGAGCTTGAGCGCTACGTGACGTTCGATGCCGCCACGCGCACCTGGACGCTCGATCGCGAGCCTCCGTTTATCGCAGAGGGCCTGCGCTCGGGAACGCTCACGCAAGAGGAGGTGGACGAGTGGAGATCGTTGTGCCCCTCGTCGTAGGGGGTTTGACAGGGCTTTCTGCCGCGGTGGCGTGCGGGGCGGAGCCTCGTGCACCGCGCGTGCCGCCGGCGGAGCTGGTCCGCCATGCGCTTGAGTCGGTTGCCGAGAAGCTGCCGCGCGCGCTGGTAGAAAACGACCTGCTAAAAAAGATCGCCCGCTCCTGGGCGGCGCTGGTTCCAGCACATCGCCTTGGCCTTGTTATCGAGGATGACGAGGCGCGCCTGGCATGCTTGCTGCTATCGAGTGGTGTCTGCGGCATTGCCCTGACTGTCGTATCGCTGTCGCCCATCGGCTTTGTCCTGGGGCTGCTCGCACCGTTTGGCGTAGGCGCCGCTCGCGACACCTTCGACCGTCGCCGCGAGCAACACGATGTGGAAGAAGCCATGCCCGAGGCCTTTACGGCGCTCTCTATGTCGCTCGCCTCGGGTCATTCGCTGGCCCAGGGCATGAGGTTTGTGGGAACTCACGCGCAAGAGCCGGTGCATACCGAGTTTTTGCGCGTGGCGACGGCGATCGACTGCGGCGTCTCGGCGACCGATGCGTTGGATGACCTACTCGACCGTATCGATGCCCCCGGCCTTTCGCTTGTCACTTTGGCGCTCAAGGTGTCGCAGCGAACCGGTGCCCCGCTTGCCGACCTGTTGTCCGAGGCGTCGAGCATGGTGGGGGAGCGCATTGAGCTCAAGCGCCGCCTGGACGTCAAGACATCGCAGGCTCGTATGTCGGCACACATGGTCTCGGCGATGCCGGCGGGTATGTGCGCGGTGCTGGCGCTGCTTTCGGCCGACTTTCGCCGCGGCCTTGCAACGCCGGCGGGTGCCGGTGCCGTGGTACTGGGACTTGCCCTCAACGCCGTCGCGCTGGTGGTCATCCGACGCATTATGCGGGTGGAGCTATGAGCGCCCTGGTCGGGGTCGCGGCATGTCTGTGCGCGCTCAGCGTGTTTATCGTGACGGGGCTCAATCGTGCGGACGCACACGAGATCGTCCAGGCCTGCAAACACGAGGCGCTGCTGGTTGCTACGGTCGCCCAATCGGTGACCGATGCCCTGGCAGCACGGTTGAGGGGCATGCTCGGCACGGGTGGTACGGCGCAGGTGTCGCTTGGCGAGGTGTCCGAGATGATCGACGTGGTGCGTCTGGGGCTTTCGGCTGGCCTTTCGTTCGATGCGGCGCTTGAGGTTTTTTGCGCCAATCGCCGATCGACGTTGGCGCTCCGCCTTGAGCGAGCCTGCATGGCGTGGCAGGTGGGCGTGGGGACGCGCGAGGACGAACTCCTGGCGGCCGCGCGCGACCTGGATGTGCGGGCGCTCGAGACCTTTGCCATCACAGCGGGGCAGGCGCTTGCCCTCGGTGCCCCGCTTGCCGAGACGCTGGCGGCTCAAAGTCGCGAGATTCGCGCGGCCCATCGCGCTGCAGTAGAGCGCGAGATCGAGCGCGCGCCGGTCAAGCTGCTGATTCCCACCGGCACGCTCATCTTGCCGGCGTTGCTTCTGTCCA
>CALLFD010000168.1 GCA_937997605.1 uncultured Collinsella sp.
GCGCCCAGTCGCCATCGGGGCCGCCCTTTTCGCCAGCAATTCCCCACTCGCTGCCACAGTAGACGCACGGGATGCCTGGCATGCCAAAGAGCATGCCGTAGGCGGGACGCAGGCACGACTTGTCGGTGAGGATGCTCGCCAGGCGCGGCACATCGTGGTTGTCGACAAACGACAGCAGATGTTTGCCGCGGTAGATGCACCAGGGGTCGCCGCCAAACTGACGGTGCAGCGAATGGGCGATCTCGAACATGTTGACCGAGTTAAAGCTGGAGTAAAGGCCCTTGTAACACTCGTAGTTGGTGCAGGAGTCGAGCATCTCGTCGTTGACGATCTGGTTGTAGTCACCGTGGAGCGTCTCACCAATCAGCACAAAGTCGGACTTGAGCTCACGGGTAAAAGTATGCAGGCGGCGCATAAAATCGCGATCGAGCATATAGGCGACGTCCAGGCGCAGACCGTCGACGCCAAAGACTTCGGCCCAGCGGCGCACGGACTCAAGCAGGTAATCGACCACAGCGGGATTTTGCAGGTTGAGCTTCACAAGCTCAAAATGGCCTTCCCAACCCTCGTACCAAAAGCCGTCACCATAGCAGGAGTCGCCATCAAAGCTAATGTGGAACCAGTCCTTGTAGGGCGAGTCCCACTTGCGCTCCTGCACATCGCGGAAGGCCCAAAAGCCGCGACCGACGTGGTTGAAGACGGCATCGAGCACCACGCGGATGCCATGGGCGTGCAGCGTCTCGCATACGGCGGCAAAATCGGCATCCCCACCCAGGCGGCGGTCGATATGGCGCAGGCTGCGCGTATCATAGCCGTGGCTATCAGACTCGAGCGGCGGGTTGATCAGCACAGCGCCAATACCGAGCTCTTGCAGGTAGTCGGCCCATTGGGCGATTTTCATGATGGGCGCATCGGGGTTGGGCGCGGCGTTGGCAGCCTGGGCGAGCTCATCCTCGGCAACGGGTGCAGCGTTTTCGCGCGGAGCCCCGCAAAAGCCCAGCGGATAGATCTGATAGAACGTCGTCTCGTATGCCCACATAACAGCCTCCCGGTAAGCTCAACACAACGCCATCCATTGTATGCCTGCCGTGCATCCCCTCCCCCAAAATAAGTTGCGGTGGAATAGGGACTGTTTGAGATCGGAAGAGCGTCGTGTAGGGAAAGAGTGTCCTACTGAGTGTAG
>CALLFD010000169.1 GCA_937997605.1 uncultured Collinsella sp.
GGTCGACGACGCTCAAGGCGGCAAACTCGGCAGACATCATCGCGACCAGGCCAAAAAGCGCGTAATAGTAGATGACCGTGCCATCGGGCGTGGTGCGTGTCAGGCTTACGCGGCGGGTACCGCCCTCGAGCGATAGAGCGCGCGCAACCGCCTCCGGGTCGGCGAGCGCCGCCGGGTTGTCCTGGGCAATCTGGGACATGAGCTTGGCATTTTGTGTATACGAGCTTGCCACCGTCTCCAGAATACTGCGGTCGGTGAGCACCGACGTCGCACGCGAGCTGCCATAGCTCGAAAGCAACGTGAGTTTGGGCGTGCCCGCATCGTCGACCGTATAGATGCCCGCGACCTCGCCGGCCTTAAGCGCACGGTTCGCATCGGCTGCGTCGTCGAGCTCGTGGATCTCGAGCAGCTGATCGCCGCCTTCCTTGGCAAGCGACGTCGCCACGCCCTTAAAGGTCGAAGCGTCCCAAGCCTCGTCCGCCACGACGGCCACCGGCACCGGGTCGACCGTGCCGTCGGAGCTGAGGTTCGCAAACATAAACATGAACATCGTGGAAAGTACGATGGGAAAGAGAGCGCCCCAGACCCACGTGCTCGGCCGGCGCAGCAGCGTCTTGACCGTAGTGATGATGGTGTTGAACATGGCTGCCCCCTAGTCGCGCAGCTCGCGGCCGGTGATCTCGAGGAACACGTCGTTGAGGGTCGGCGGCTCGCTCCACACGCGGCCGAGCGCCACGTCGGCAGCGCGCAGCGTGTCGAGGATGTCGACCAAATTGTGCGGGCTCGCTTCGCAGGTGCAGATGAGCTCGCCGCCGGACAGCTCAACCGAAAGCACGTGCTCGAGGGCGCGCAGCCGCTCGACCGTGGCGGTCTCTACGGCGCCAACCTCGACAGTCACGCGCTCGCCCATCTGAATCATGCGCTTGAGCTCGTCGTTGGTGCCCTGAGCCAGCACGCGCCCGCCGTCCATGATCATGATGCGGCTGCAGATTTGCTCGACTTCCTCCATGTAAT
>CALLFD010000170.1 GCA_937997605.1 uncultured Collinsella sp.
AGACGACCACCAACACGCAGGGCGTCCAGGCCTTTACCGCCAAGAAGGGCCGCTCAGTCACCACCGTCGGCACAACCGAGGAAATCCTTGGCGCCGGCGTCTCGGCCGAAAAGTTCACCGCGCAGAGCCTCCCCTCTGCCGGCGCCCTCATGAAAGAAAGCGACATGCCGAGTCTGTTTGACTAAAACAACGGCGACCGAACCGTCATGAGCTCGCAAAACGACGAGGCCCGGAACGCAGTAGCACTGCGTCCGGGCCTCGTCGTTTCTCATCGCGGGCATTTTTCCGCGTTTAAAGTTAGCAGCAACCGGCCCTCGCCTGCCCTTAGGCAAGCCTACGAGCAAGCTCGCGCACCTCTTCCAGCTTGGGTGACGAGGCCATGCTGTCGCGCTCGGTCATGCCGCTGATAGTGACGATGCCCTGGTCGTCCCACTTGCAGTAAGCGCAAGTGGCCTTGTACATAGCAATCGCCGCGTCATAGACCCCATCGCTATGGCTGTCGAGGAGCAGAGCCGTCTTGGCAAACGGAAATCCCGTAGCACCGAAGGCATACAGGCGATCGATGGCGATCTTCTCCTGCGCGGTGATGTCAAACCAGTAGATGGGCGAGGCGAAAACGACCATGTCGGCCTCTTTGAGCGACTCGATCACACCGGCCATCCCGTCCTTCTGCACGCATTCACCCTTATGGGCAAAGCAGTACTGGCACCCCAGGCAGCCGCCGATCTTCTTGCTGGCAACACGAATGACTTCCACCGTATGACCGCTCTCACGCGCAGTCTCTGCAAATGCGTCGACCATGGTGTCGGTATTGGCACCTTTGCGAGGGCTGCCGCTCAGTACAACGATATTCATAGCCTTCTCCCTCCTTCGTACCGCAGGCGCGCGGCACGCAGCTTGTTTTAACCAAAACAGATGGAGCTATTCAATCGCTTGCGAATCAAATATTTTGTTCAAGCGTTCCAGGCACAATCTCATTGGCCGATTGCTCCTCCGCCGGCTTGATTCAAATTTACGTGATCACATCCGAAAAAACCAATCCGCATTTGCGCGGCCAAGCAGCCCGCCTAGATTTCCATGCCCATTCGTCGCGCCTGCTCCAGTGCAGGGTGCCCGGCGATTTCGCCCACGCCGCTCACGCCGCCGGCGAAAACCGTTCCGGCGAGCGCGCGACGGGGGAAACAGTCAACCCAGCCTCGTACGGCTTTCTCCGTTCCCTCGAAGGTCGAGCGCCCGCCCTCCGCCGCCGCTGCCAATAGATACACCTCGGTAAATGCATAATCGGAGCCGAAGAGCGGGTTGGCGCGGTCCAGCATGGTCTTGAGCTGCCCGCAGACGCTGTAGTAGACGGGCGTTGCGACACCAGAACATCGGCGTCGTGCATCTTGGCGGCAATTTCCACGGCATCGTCTTGGATGACGCAGCGCCCCAGCTTTAGGCAGGCAAGGCAGCCCCTGCCGAAGCCCAGCTGCTTTTCGCGCAGGAGCACGGTCTCCACGCTGTGGCCCGCCTCCCGCGCGCCGTTGGCGAAGGCGTCCGCCAGCGTCTCGGAATTGCCATTCTTTCGCGGACTCGAAGAAACCACCAAAACCTTTTTGCCCATGACGGAGCACCCCTTGCACTCCCTATTTGCATTGACGAAAATGACGGTATTACCTAAACCTGACTTTAGGTCAAGCTTCAACTTGAAAATGAATGGAGGATGCGCGTGTACGCAATCGGACAGGTGGCGGAGATGTTCGGTTTGCCCACCTCAACACTGCGGTATTACGACAAACAGGGGCTGTTCCCGGAATTGAAGCGGGCGTCCGGTATTCGCCAATTCGGCGATACGGAACTCGAGGCGCTTCGGGTCATCGAATGCCTGAAGAAGGCGGGGATGGAGATCAAGGACATCCGGCTGTTCATGGAATGGTGCGCGGAGGGCCCATCGACTTATCCCAAACGCAAGGCCATGTTCGAGGAGCGGAAGGCCCACATGGAGTCGGAGATCGCGAACATGAACCGCGCGCTGGATATGCTGAAGTTCAAATGCTGGTACTACGAGCAGCTGAATCAGGGCAACGACGAGGCTGAGCTGAAGGCGCTCATTCCCGACGGCTTGCCAGAAGAAATCAAAGAGGCCTACGAAAACGCACACGCTTGATAATGCCGCTCGAGGTCCAGCAGGTCGATGTAGACGTTGTTGGAGGACGAGTCCTTCCGCGCAACGGAGGCGGAGAACGCCTTCATGAGCTCGGACTTGCCGGAGCGGCGCATCCCCGTGATCACCTTGATGTCCCGGGTGCCCTCAAGCGCCCAAAGCCGCTACAGGTACGTGTTGCGGTCTACTCAGGCCATCATCCGCTCCTTCCGGTTTCGAAACTCG
>CALLFD010000171.1 GCA_937997605.1 uncultured Collinsella sp.
CGAGATTACAGACTGTGACTGGAGTTCAGACGTGTGCTCTTCCGATCTGACGATCTCGATAATGGTGATCCACAGCTGCGAAAGCTCGGCGTTGGCACCAAAGAACACGTAGCTCGCGTAGATGATGACGTTGGGCAGGACGGACGCAAAGAAGAACAGGTTAACGAACCAGTAGCTAAATGCCGTCAGGAACGCCCAGCGACCACCCATCGAGGTCTTAACCCATGCGTACACGCCAGACTCGGAGTCCTTGTTGAGGCCGACGAACTCGGCGGTAACCAGGGTATAGGGGACAAAGTACAAAAGCGTGGCGAAGAAGAACGACGGCGCAGCTGCCAAGCCGATGGCCGCGTTGTTGTTGATGATGTTCTTGATACCGAACACGGCGGCGACCGTCATGCCCAGCAGAGCGAACGAACCAATCGTTCCTCGTTTTTCAGAGCTCATAAGCCCTCCCAATCATCTGTTAAATGTCATCTAAAACCGTCCGAGCTGCAAGTGCAAACACGGACGGCGCACCTGCTAAGGGGAATGGGGAAAAGGGAGTCAACAAAGCCATCCCCCTTAACGGCGCGAAGCAAACGTCCAGGCGGACGAATACTACTTGTTGGGGAAGGAATAACCTTCGACTGTCACGTGCAGTACCACGACGCGGGGATCCGCGGCATCGGCCACGACACGGTAGGCCTCGTCAATTTCGACGACGGCAACGCCGCCGGTGGGAATCGTCACGGTCTCCCCCGTACCCTCAAAGCGCTCGCGATCATCGATATCGCTGTAGGCGCGCGTACAGGTAAGATCGGCCTTGGAAGCCACCTCAACGGTCAGATTGCCGTCGAGCGGGGCGAGCACGGCATGGTAGCGACGGTGACCGACCAGATCGGCAGTAGCCGCCTCGTGGGCGTTCACCCACCAATACACCAGCGAGTCGCCGATAGAGTACGCCACATCGTGCTGCAGTTCAGAAACGCCGTCGAGTGCCTGACCGGTACGCATCCACTTCTTGACGGACTTCATCTGGGCGTCGAAATCGGCACGCGAGTTAAAGATATGCATGACTTATGCCTCCTTAATGGGTGCCAGCGCCTGAGCCAGATCGGCAGACGTCAGCGGTCGCAGGGACACCTCAAAGCTGAAGCTCTCAAAACGGGTGCGATAGGAATCGAGCACCTCGGAACCCCAAGAGTTCGAGCCAAGGCCGAGCAGCTGGTCGTTGATGTTGACCGTAACCGTGTCGCCCGGGACAAGATCGTAGACATGCTTGGCATTATCGATAGCCTCGCAGCTATAGGGCCATGCGGAGAACGAGAACGGATTGGAAGCGGCGTCGCTCGGACGCGTCACGACCAGACCGTCACCGTGGCTGGAGCGCAGGGCGACCCAGCGGGTACCCTCGCGGTTGGCGCAGTCCTGGGGCATAACGTAGGGCGTGAACATGTCGTCGACCGTAGTGCGGTAATGACCGACCGGGTTGGCGCGCAGCGAGTCCGGATAGTTCTCGCCCGGGCCGTGGCCATACCACTCGACGGCACGATCACAACCGGGGACCTCGAAGGAGATGCCGATGCGCGGGATAATGTCCGAATAGTCGCCGTAGGGCTCGCCGGAAACCTTGAGGTCGACGCGGCCACTCGGAAGCACGGTATAGACGAGCTCGACGCGCATGCCGAACGCGCGGACGGGAGGAGCGATACGCTGGCTCACGGTAACGACAACCGCATTGTCGTCCTGCTTCCAAGAAACATTGCGGGTAGACGTCTGCATCACATCGATGAAGTTATCCTTCCACAGGGAGTCGTACTCCTGGGCGTGGTTATCGACGAGCGGATGCCAAAAACCAACCTGGGGACCGGAGGCCATGACGTCGCGGCCGGATGCCTTCCACTCGCTCACGGTACCGTTTACCTTGCTGAAGGTCAGCTCGCCGTTGAGGGAGCGAATGCGGATTTCCTGCTCGGTCTCCTCGACCGTAAGCTCAGGACGAGTGGGAGCCGCGATGGCTGGCGCCGGATGGTTTGCGATGGCAAACTGGCTTGCACCCAGTTGGAACATCGGCTCGCACCAGGCGTGAGCCGCCATGGTGTAGGCGTGCACGGTCAGCAGGGTCTCGCCCACTGCGGCCTCGCGAATCACCAGCGGAAGCTGGACGGACTCGCCGGGGGCAACCGCACCGGGCATGAGCGTCTTGCGGCAGACCACGTCGCCGTCCACCAGGGTCTCCGCCGACAGGCAGACATCCTCGAGGGTGGTAAACCAACGCTTGTTGGTGACGGTCAGCTCGCCCGCCTCGGCATCGTAGGCCATGCGAACCGGGCAGATGACCTGGCCGTACTCGGTAAGGCCCGGGCTCGGCTGCTGCCAGGGGAAC
>CALLFD010000172.1 GCA_937997605.1 uncultured Collinsella sp.
TTTTCTGTCGAAAAACTTTGCTACTCCAAAAACTCAATCGCGTCAAGGCTTTTCTTGCCCAACGGTCGGTACCTGATAAACTATTAGGTTGCGATAACTGGCGAAGCTATGCCTCGCCAACCCACCGAGCATTTCCGTGAAGGAGGAAAAACCTGGTGACCTACGCATACACTGCCACTGAGCGCAAGCGCGTCAGCTTCGGGAAAATCCCGGAGGCCATGGAGCTCCCCAACCTTATTTCTGTTCAAAGGGAATCCTTTGAGCGTTTTAAGGACGAGGGCCTTCGTGAGGCGTTCAAGGAATCCAGCCCCATCCAGAGCCAGAACCATGTTCTCGAGGTTACCTTCGGCGAGCATCAGTTCGGCGACCCCGCGCACACCGTCGAGGAGTGCCGCGAGAAGGACATGACCTATCAGGCCCCGCTTCTGACCGACGTCCGTCTCACCAACAAGGAGACCGGCGAGATCAAGGAGCAGCTCGTCTTTATGGGCGACTTCCCCATGATGACCGATCAGGGCACCTTCATCATCAACGGTACCGAGCGTATCGTCGTCTCGCAGCTCGTCCGCTCTCCGGGCGTGTACTACAGCTCCGAGATGGATTCGGGCAAGCAGATCTACAAGGCCCAGATCATTCCGTCCCGCGGTGCCTGGCTTGAGTTTGAGGTCGACAAGCGCGACCAGCTCATGGTCTCCATCGACCGTAAGCGCAAGCAGAGTGCCACGATGTTCCTGCGCGCCCTTGGCATCGCCGTCACCAACGACGACATCATCGAGCTGCTCGGCAACTCCGATGTGATCAAGCGCACCCTCGAGCGCGATACCGCCCTTACCCGCGAGGACGCCCTCATCGAGATTTACCGTCGCCTGCGCCCGGGCGAGCCTCCCACCGTGGACGCTTCCCGCAGCCTGCTCGAGGGCCTGCTCTTCAACCCGCAGCGCTACGATCTGGCCCGCGTCGGTCGCTACAAGGTCAACAAGAAGCTCAACCTCACCACCGAGGAAGAGGTCACGGTGCTCACCGACGAGGATATCGTCGCGACGCTGCGCTACCTGCTGTCCCTCGCTGCCGGCGAGCAGGGCTTCAAGGTCGACGACATCGATCACTTTGGCAACCGCCGCATCCGCACCGTCGGCGAGCTCGTCGCCAACCAGTTCCGTATCGGCATGAGCCGTATGGAGCGCGTCGTCCGTGAGCGCATGAGCTCCCAGGACATCGACGAGATCACCCCGCAGTCGCTCATCAACATCCGCCCGATTGTGGCCTCCATCAAGGAGTTCTTCGGTTCCTCGCAGCTCTCGCAGTTCATGGACCAGGCGAACCCCCTGACCGGTCTGACCCACAAGCGCCGTCTGTCCGCACTCGGCCCTGGCGGTCTTGCCGGCCACAAGTCCGGCTCCAGCCGCCGTACCAACGTGCCGACGGCCGTCCGCGACGTTCACAACTCGCACTACAGCCGCATGTGCCCGATCGAGACCCCCGAAGGCCCCAACATCGGCCTGATCGGCTCGCTCGCCCTCTACGCCCGCGTCAACGAGTACGGCTTCATCGAGGCTCCGTTCCGCCGAGTCGAGAACGGCGTTGCCACCGACCAGATTGACTGGATGACCGCTGACGAGGAAGAGAAGCACGTCATCGCGCCGGCCAACACGCCGCTCGATCCCAAGACCAACGAGTTCATCACGACCGATGCCGAGGGCAAGATCGTCCGTCCGCACACCGTGATCGCCCGTACCCGCGACTTCGACGGCTCCTTCGGCGCTCCCGCCGACGTGCCTGTCGAGGACGTCGACTACATGGACGTCTCGCCGCGTCAGATGCTCTCCGTCGCAGCCACGCTGATCCCGTTCCTCGAGCACGATGACGCCAAGCGTACGCTGATGGGCGCTAACATGCAGCGTCAGGCCGTGCCGCTGGTTCACCCTGCCGCTCCCTATGTCGGTACCGGCATGGAGCGTCGCGCCGCCCTGGACTCTGGCGAGGTCACCCTGGCCAAGAACGCCGGCGAGGTCATCTTTGCCGACGCCGCCAAGATCATCGTCAAGCATGCCGGCGGCATGGACGAGTATCACCTGGCCAAGTACCAGCGCTCCAACCAGTCCACCTGCATCAACCACCGTCCGCTCGTGCGCGTCGGTGACACCGTTGAGCAGGGCGAGCCCCTGGCTGACGGTCCTTCGACCGATCATGGCGAGCTCGCACTGGGTCAGAACCTCACCGTGGCATACATGCCGTGGGAAGGCTTCAACTACGAGGACGGTATCGTCGTGTCCGAGCGCCTGGTGGCCGAGGACCTGCTGACGACCATCAACATCACCCGTCACGAGATCGATGCCCGCGACACCAAGCTCGGCCCCGAGGAGATCACCCGCGAGATCCCGAACCTCTCTGAGGACATGCTTGCCAACCTCGACGAGGACGGCATTATCCGCATCGGCGCTGAGGTCGGCCCTGGCGACATCCTGGTCGGCAAGGTCACGCCAAAGGGCGAGAGCGCTCTGACCGCCGAGGAGCGCCTGCTGCGCGCCATCTTCGGTGCCAAGGCCCACGACGTCCGCGACACCTCCCTTAAGATGCCTCACGGCGCTTACGGCCGCGTCATCGACGTCGTCCGCTTTAGCCGCGAGAACGGCGACGACCTGGCCCCCGGCGTCAACGAGCAGGTGCGCGTCTACGTCGCCCAGCGTCGTAAGATTCAGCAGGGCGATAAGATCGCCGGCCGCCACGGCAACAAGGGTGTTATTTGTAACGTTCTGCCGGTCGAGGACATGCCCTACATGGCTGACGGTACCCCGATCGACGTTATCCTCAACCCACTGGGCGTTCCTTCGCGTATGAACGTTGGCCAGCTGCTCGAGTGCCACCTTGGCTGGGCTGCTGCCTGCGGTTGGGATACCGAGCAGGCCGACTCCGACAAGTACGTCCCCGGTCCGTTCTTCACCGCCACGCCCGTCTTCGACGGCGCCAAGGAGGACGAGATCGCCGAGGTCATTCGTCGTGCCAACAAGAACATGCTCAACAAGGCCACCGCTGCCTTTGGCGATCACATGCGTCCCGAGTTCGTCACCCAGCTTGACGAGCGCGGCAAGACCCGTCTGTTCGACGGCCGCACCGGCGAGGAGTTCCGCGAGCCCATTACCGTGGGTACGTCCTACATCCTCAAGCTCGGCCACATGGTCGACGACAAGATCCACGCCCGTTCGACCGGCCCTTACAGCTTGGTTACCCAGCAGCCTCTGGGCGGCAAGGCCCAGTTCGGCGGCCAGCGCTTCGGCGAGATGGAAGTTTGGGCACTGTACGCATACGGTGCTTCCAACGTCCTACAGGAGATCCTGACCGTCAAGTCCGACGATACCGTGGGCCGCGTCAAGACCTACGAGTCCATCGTCAAGGGCGAGAACGTTCCTGTCCCGGGTATCCCCGAGTCCTTCAAGGTTCTCGTCAAGGAGATTCGTTCCCTCGCGCTGGACATCGAGCCCATGCACGATGCCGACGAGGACGCCTCCGCCCCTGTGACCGCCGAGGAGACCTCCGCTCTCGACGACCTGGCTGCGCTCGCCGGCGTTGACGCCGACGTCGAGGCCCAGGATGCCGAGACCGCCGAGGCACCCGAGGCTGTCGCCGCCACGACCACTGATAAGGAGTAGTTGACTGTGGCAGATTTCGAAGCTACTGATTTTGACTCGGTAAAGATCTCCCTTGCCTCCGCCGACCAGATCCGTTCCTGGTCGCACGGTGAGGTCAAGAAGCCGGAGACCATCAATTACCGTACCCTCAAGCCCGAGAAGGACGGCCTGTTCTGCGAGAAGATCTTCGGTCCCGCCAAGGACTGGGAGTGCTCCTGCGGCAAGTACAAGGGCATCCGCTTTAAGGGCATCGTCTGCGAGCGCTGCGGCGTCGAGGTCACCTCGGCCAAGGTGCGTCGCGACCGCATGGGCCACATCGAGCTCGCTGCTCCCGTGTCCCACATCTGGTACTTCAAGAGCCCCACGAGCTTCCCGATGAGCCGTATGCTCGACATCAAGTCCAAGGACCTCGAGAAGGTTCTGTACTTTGCCAGCTACATCATCACCGAGGTCGACTACGAGGCTCGCGAGGCCGACGCCGACGACCTGCGCGAGGAGCTCGCCGCCGATCTGGAAGAGATCGATGCCGAGTGCGCTCGCCAGATCGAGTCCCTCAAGGAGCAGGGCAACCCCGAGAACTTTGACGAGTTCTCCGACGAGGAGCCGCTGACCCCCGAGGAGATCGCCTCCGGCATCGTCGACATCGAGGAAGAGTGCAAGGACGAGAAGCAGCTCCGCACGGACGCCTTCAACGCCTTCATGAAGCTCAGCGAGCGCGACCTCATTTCCGATGAGCCGCTGTTCCGCGAGATGACCCGCTACTACTCTATGTACTTCAAGGGTGGCATGGGTGCCGAGGCCGTCCGCGACCTGCTCGCTGCCATCGACCTCCCCTCCGAGGCCGAGAAGCTCAAGGCCATCATCGCCGACGAGGACTCCCAGAAGCAGAAGCGCGAGAAGGCCGTCAAGCGCCTCGAAGTCGTTGACGCCTTCCTGAAGGGCGGCAACAGCCCCGCGAACATGATTCTGGATGTCATCCCGGTCATTCCGCCCGATCTGCGCCCGATGGTCCAGCTCGACGGCGGTCGCTTCGCCGCGTCCGACCTCAACGACCTGTATCGTCGCGTGATCAACCGTAACAACCGACTCAAGCGCCTGCTCGACCTGGACGCCCCTGCGATCATCGTGAACAACGAGAAGCGCATGCTCCAGGAGTCCGTGGACGCCCTGTTCGACAACGGCCGTCGTGGTCGCCCGGTCTCTGGCCGTGGCGGTCGCCCGCTCAAGTCGCTCGCCGAGGCCCTCAAGGGCAAGCAGGGTCGTTTCCGTCAGAACCTGCTGGGTAAGCGTGTCGACTACTCCGGCCGTTCGGTTATCGTTACCGACCCCAAGCTGCTGCTGCACCAGTGCGGTCTGCCCAAGACCATGGCGCTGGAGCTCTTCAAGCCCTTCGTCATGAAGCGCCTGGTCGAGCTTGGCAAGGTCGAGAACATCAAGGGTGCCAAGCGCGCTATCGACCGCGGTGCCACCTTTGTGTGGGACATCCTCGAAGAGGTCATCGACGGCCGCGTCGTGCTGCTCAACCGTGCACCGACCCTGCACCGTCTGTCCATCCAGGCCTTTGAGCCGGTGCTGGTCGAGGGCAAGGCTATCCACCTGCACCCGCTGGTTTGCTCGCCCTTCAACGCCGACTTCGACGGCGACCAGATGTCTGTCCACGTGCCGCTGTCCAGCCAGGCTCAGGCCGAGGCCCGCGTGCTCATGCTCTCTGCGAACAACCTGCGCTCGCCGGCATCCGGCAAGCCGGTCAACATCCCCTCGCAGGACATGATCATCGGTGTGTACTACCTCACCCAGGTCCGCGACGGTCTGCCGGGCGAGAACCACGTGTTCGCCAGCTTCGACGACGCGCTGCACGCCTATGACTGCCGCTCCGAGGTCGACATGCAGGCCAAGATTCAGGTCCGCGTGTCCGCTGCCGACGCCAATGTCATCAACGAGGACGGCACCCGTATCTTCCGCGTCAAGAACGGCAAGAACGAGTTTGTCGACTACGACGTCACCGGCAACAAGACCGCGCGCTTCGAAACCTCTATCGGCCGCATCATCTTCAACCGCCAGTGCCTGCCCGAAGACTATGAGTTCATGAACTACAAGATGGTCAAGGGCGACGTGGCCAAGCTGGTTGCCGACTGCTGCGATCGTTACCCCGAGGCCAAGGTCGGCCCGATCCTCGACGCCATCAAGTACTCCGGCTTCCACTACGCTACCCGCGCCGGCCTCACCATCTCGGTGTGGGACGCTCTCATCCCTGCCGAGAAGCAGGAGCTGCTCGACCGCGCCCAGGCCAACGTCGACCAGATCAACGAGTACTTCGAGGAGGGCTTCATCAACGAGACGGAGCGCCACATCGAAGTCGTTAACGAGTGGACCGCTTGTACCGACAAGGTTGCAGCGCTCATGCTCGATATGTTCGACGAGGAGAACCCGCTGTACATGATGGCCGACTCCGGCGCCCGTGGTTCTAAGACCCAGCTGCGTCAGCTCGGCGGCATGCGTGGCCTGATGGCAGACATGTCCGGCGAGACGATCGACCTTCCCATTAAGGCGAACTTCCGCGAGGGCCTGCTGCCGCTCGAGTACTTCATTTCGACCTACGGCGCCCGTAAGGGCCTGGTCGATACCGCATCCCACACCTCGGACTCTGGTTACCTGACCCGTCGTCTGGTCGACGTGGCCCAGGACGTCATTGTCCGCGAGGAGGACTGCGGTACGCACGAGGGCGTTACCTACAACCTCATCATCCCCGGCACCACCGACCTCAACACCGACCTCGTCGGCCGTTGCTTCATCGAGGACGTCGTGGCTCCCGATGGCACCGTGCTCTTTGAGCAGGACGGTTACATCGAGAAGGTCGCCGACATCCAGAAGATGGTCGATGCCGGCCTCAAGAAGGTCAAGCTCCGCGCGCTGCTCACCTGCCGCTCCAAGTACGGCGTGTGCCAGAAGTGCTACGGTTGGGATCTTTCCACTCGTCGTCCGGTCGCCATCGGTACCGCAGTCGGCATTATTGCCGCCCAGTCCATCGGCGAGCCTGGTACGCAGCTTACGATGCGTACCATTCACTCCGGCGGCGTCGCTGGCGTCGACG
>CALLFD010000173.1 GCA_937997605.1 uncultured Collinsella sp.
CGTCCATGACCTCTTCCATGCAAATGGGCACCTCGTAGGCGAGGTCCATCATGGTTGCAAAGCAAAACTTCTCGGATAGCCCGGCATCGGTGAGCGTCGCCTCTAGCGCGGGGTCTCCCATACCGTGGTATCGGCGGATAGCGCCTGGACCGATGCGCCCCACACGATTTTCGCCGCCAACGCTCATGGCAAGGCGCGCTTTTCGCCGCATACGTTCGTATGCTAAGCCCGATGCGACATCGTACATGGGTGCGAGCGCCGCGTTTGTGCCTTTGCCTAGGATGAGCGAGTAGTTTTTAGCGTGTGCGTCAGGCGCTCCGATAATGGCGTTATAGAACAACATATAGGTAAAAAGCACAAGATTCATGTGGTGGGGGACTGTGTTAATCAGTCGTTCTTGGATGTCTCGTGTAGTTGGTCCTCCGTCGGCGGTGTATTTCTGGGTTGGCAATACACCGAGTGCCTGGCAAAAGTCCTCCTGATGCAGCCTTTCGATATTTCCGCTGCTATTGACCATTCTGTCGTACCGTTCAACGACGAGCGCAGCTTCGTCTTCAAATGTGCAATAGGAGACGTTGGCAGTTGGAATGCCAACACGCCGAGCTGTTTTCATGCAGACGAATTCGTTTAAGGCCTGATGTTTGAACCCAACGACACCATTTTTGAAGATATGGGTAGTGGGGGATGACCCTAGACATTCGCACCATTGTCCATCATGCCAAGCTAGTGCAAATTTGCCTTGGTTGCCGCCCAGGGACCAGCTTTCGTTGGAGCCCATCCATGTCTCTCTTTCGTCATCGCGAATTGCTTTGAGCTTGTGAGCGATTTGAGAATTGGTAAGCGGGCGGTATGCTGAGACCCTGCCGTGGGCGGCATCTAATTGATCGGCTCGACAAAACTGAACGGCCCCCGCGCAGTCAAGACCGATATGGCACAAGAGGGCGACGGGGTTGTTGGATGCAACGTCATGCTCGGCGGCAATAGCGCGACGCTGCTCTTGGCTGTCGGGCAAAAGGCCAAATAGGAACGGACGGACGATGTTATGGCCATATGTGCGATTGGAAAGCGGCATTGTTAACGATAGCGGTGCTCCGCGATAGGTTGGGGCGTATACAAAGCTGCAGAGTCCATGCTCGTCTTGCCGGAGAGTGCCGGCGATTTCGCCACAAATGAGGGTCGCAAGCTCCATTTCTGCCATTTATTTCACAACCTTACAGCCAAAGGAGAGGTCTGAAGTGCCGGAAAGGCCTTGCTCGGCTGCGATTTGGGCCAGCAAGGCACCATAGAAAGCTGGCGTTCCTTGTCGAGCGGGTCGTCTGCCTACGCTTGGCTTTGGCAGGGCATTCGAGTTCGCGATAGGGAGGTCCGCTATCGTCATCGGATGTTCGGAGGGCGATGCGATGGAGTCGTTATCGCTTTGCGCAAAGAGACCTATGCCGAGTGCGTTAAAGACGGTCAACAGCTTGTCGAGCCGAATGCCCGTGGCATCTCCCAGCTCGAGCGATGCGAGCAGGCGCTCCGAAACACCGGCCTTATTAGCGAGGGCGGCACGGGTGAGACCCTGAGCCTCGCGTGCCTGGCGCACGTAGATGCCAGCTTGGCGCGGTGTGGTGATGGGAAGGGTATCCACGGCGATCTCCTAACGTGCAGACTTTTGCATCATAGTATGACATGCAAAAGTCTGCATGAAAAGGCCTCATGCAAAACTCTGCATGAGGCCTCATCCGGACGTTTAGTTTTGAAGGGTGTTTTACAGCGCCAAAATCCCCAGATGCTCCAGCAAAATCTTGAGGCCGATGAGGACGAGCACGACGCCACCCACGATGGTGGCGGGCTTTTCGTAGCGCGCGCCAAAGGTGTGGCCGATCGCTACGCCGGCAACGGAGAAGACAAAGGTCGTGATGCCAATGAGCGACACGGCGGGAACGATATCGACCGAGAGCGCGGCAAACGAGATGCCCACGGCAAGCGCGTCAATCGAGGTGGCGATGGCAAGGATTAGATATTCGCCCAGGTCGATCTTTTCGGCATCCTTGCCGTCGCCTTCGTTCTCGTCCTCAGTAAAGGCTTCCCACAGCATCTTGCCGCCGATAAAGGCGAGCAGGATAAAGGCGATCCAATGGTCGATGGGTCCGATGATGCCCATGAATTGACTGCCGAGCGCCCATCCGATTACGGGCATGCCGGCCTGAAAGCCGCCAAAGAACAGGCCGAGCACCACGGCAACTTTAAGGTTGATCTTCTTCATGCCAAGGCCCTTGCAGATGGAAACGGCAAAGGCGTCCATCGAAAGGCCAACGGCGAGCAACACGAGCTCTGCGAGTCCCATAGTCTGGCTCCCTCTCTGCGGGCGGGCCCGCGTGTACCTTTTGGGGGAGTAACAAAAAGACCCGTGGCGTACGCGTTGCGCGCACAACCACGAGTCTCGTTCATTAAGGCAAGCCAGGCCGCATCGGCCAGTATGTTGACTTGCCGCGCCACCGGAGGCGAAACCGGCCACGCGACTACTCCCTCATTTATGCGAATCCCGATGCTACCACATAAGCAGCTCATTTGGATTGGGGCTCTCAGCTGTGTTCGCTCATTCTGTAAGCATCGGATTTTGCGGGCGTCACAGGGGCAAACCGTGAGAAACTTATTGACGTTTATGGAGCGTATACGATGGGAGCGATGCCTTGGATAAGAACGAGCTGCAAAAGCGTATGGAACAGGCCATCCGCCTGACGGCACCTGGTCAGCCGATCCGCACCGCCCTCGACATGATCATCGCCGGTCACCTGGGCGCCCTTATCTGCGTCGGCGACACCGAAAACGTGCTCGCTGCCGGTAACGACGGCTTCCCGCTCAACATTTCGTTTACCTCGAACCGCCTGTTCGAGCTTTCCAAGATGGACGGCGCCATCGTTATCGATGGCGACCTCACCCAGATCCTGCGCGCCAACTTCCACCTCAATCCCGATCCCTCGCTTGCCACGAGCGAGACGGGCATGCGTCACCGCACCGCCGCTCGCATGTCGGTGCTCACCGACGCCATCGTGATCTCGGTTTCGGCTCGTCGTGCCGTCGTCAACGTGTACGTCCACGGTAAGAGCTACGAGATCCAGCCTGTCACCACCATCATGAGCTCGGTCAACCAGCTCGTCGCCACGCTCCAGACCACCCGTCAGTCGCTCGACCGCTCCCTGCTGCGTCTGACGGCCCTCGAGCTCGATGACTACGTTACGCTCGCCGATATCACCGGTATTTTCTCGAGCTTTGAGATCATGCAGCAGGCAAAGACTGAGCTTAAGGATTGCATTGTCAAGCTGGGCAACCAGGGCAAGCTTGTGCAGATGCAGCTCGAGCAGCTCGCGGGCTCCAGCATGGATACCGAGTACGACCTGATGATTCGCGACTATGCGAGCGATTCCTCCGAGGCCAACGCCGAGAAGATTCGTGCAGAGCTCGCTCGCATGACGCCTAAGGACCTGTCCGACCCGCAGCACGTGGCGGCAGTTCTGGGCTACGACGACCTGGACGAGGACTCCGTCATGACGCCGCTGGGCCTGCGCACGCTTTCGCGCGTGTCCGTCGTGCGCGACGGCGTGGCCGAGAAGATCGTCGACGAGTACGGCTCGCTGCAGGAGCTCATGGACGACATCAGCGAGGATCCGGAGCGCCTGGGCGACTTTGGCGTCAACAACCCTGCCATTCTTGCGGACTCGCTGTACCGCATGAAGGGCACCAAACAGGGGAACGCATAATGGCGCCCGTATGCGCCGTGGTCGTTGCCGGCGGCAGCGGTCAGCGCTTTGGAAATCCCGGCGGCAAGCAGCTCGTTAACGTGGCGGGCCGTCCGCTCATGAGCTGGTCCATCCGCGCGTTTGATCGTAGCGACAAGGTCGGCCATATCGTGGTGGTGTGTCCTGCCGAGCGCCGTGCCGAGATGCGCCGCCTTGCCATCGACCCGTTTGACTATGACACGCCCATCAGCTTTGCCGATGCCGGCGATACCCGTCAGGATTCCACCCGTGCCGGCGTGCATGCGGTTCCGGCGGGTTTCGAATATGTCGCCATCCACGATGGCGCTCGTCCGCTCATTACGACCGAGGCCATCGACCACGCTATCGACGTGCTCATGGGTGACCGCTCGCTCGACGGTGTCGTGTGCGGTCAGCCCGCGATCGACACGCTCAAGATCGTCGACGGCGATAATATCGTCGAGACGCCGCCGCGTGAGCTCTACTGGGCAGCGCAGACGCCGCAGATCTTTAGCGTCGATGCTATGAAGCGCGCCCATGCTGCAGCCATTGCCGAGGGCTTTATCGGCACCGATGATTCGTCGCTGGTCGAGCGCATGGGTGGGCGCGTCCGCTGCGTCCAGAGCCCGCGCGATAACCTTAAGGTGACGGTGCCCGAGGACCTGCGTCCCGTAACCGCGATTCTGCTTGGCCTCATGGCCGAGGGAGAGGACCTTCCCCATGTTCAGTAACCTGCGCATTGGCCATGGCTACGACGTCCACCGTCTGGTGGAGGGGCGTCGATGTATCATCGGCGGTGTCGACATTCCCTACGAGCGCGGCCTGCTGGGCCACTCGGATGCCGATGTGCTCGCGCACGCCTTGGCCGACGCCATTCTGGGCGCCTGCCGCGGGGGAGACATCGGCAAGCTATTCCCCGATACCGACCCCGCCTATGAGGGTGCCGATTCGATGGTGCTGCTCGCTCGCGTGATGGACTATGCGCGCGAGCTGGGCTTTGAGTTTGTCGATGCCGATTGCACCATTGCCTGCCAGCAGCCTAAGATCACCCCACACCGCGATGCCATGCGTGCCAACCTTGCCCATGCCTTGGGCGTTGACGTCGAAAACGTGGGCGTCGCCGCCACTACGACCGAAAAGCTCGGTTGGGAAGGCCAGGGCGAGGGAATCGGCGCCTGGGCCGTCTGCCTGCTACAGAAAACCGTTAAGGAGTAACGAATGCGTATCTACAACAGCGCTACCCATAAAAAGGAAGAGTTCCAGCCCATCGAGTCCGGCAAGGTCCGCATGTACGTGTGCGGCCCCACGGTCTACGACAACATCCACATCGGCAACGCCCGTACGTTCATCAGCTTTGACGTGATTCGCCGCTGGCTCATCGCGAGCGGTTACGAGGTCACGTTCGCCCAGAACCTCACCGATGTCGACGACAAGATCATCAAGCGCGCCAACGAGCAGGGCCGTACGGCCGCCGAGGTCGCGACGGAGTTCTCCGACAAGTTCATCGGCGTCATGCGCGCTGCCAACGTGCTCGATCCCGATGTGCGCCCCCGCGCCACCAAGGAGATCGGCCCCATGATCGCCATGATCAAGACGCTTATCGAGCAGGGCCACGCTTACGCAGCCGATAACGGCGATGTGTACTTTGCCGTGCGCAGCGATCCCAACTATGGTCAGGTTTCGGGCCGCAACATCGACGACCTTATGGTTGGCGCACGCATCGAGGAGAACGAGGACAAGAACGACCCGCTCGACTTTGCCCTGTGGAAGGCCGCCAAGCCCGGCGAGCCCAGCTGGCCGAGCCCTTGGGGCGAGGGCCGTCCCGGTTGGCATACCGAGTGCGCCGCCATGGTGCATCGTTACCTGGGCACCCCGATCGACATCCACGGCGGCGGCTCCGACCTTGCCTTCCCGCATCACGAGAACGAGTGCGCCCAGGCCACCTGCGCCTGGCACCAGGGCTTCTCCAACACCTGGATGCACACGGGCATGCTGCTGGTAGACGGCGAGAAGATGTCCAAGTCGCTCGGCAACTTCTTTACGCTGGCCGAGGTCCTCGAGCAGCACTCCGCTGCCGCCCTGCGCCTGCTGATGCTGCAGACGAGCTATCGCTCGCCGCTCGACTTTTCTTGGGAGCGCCTGGAGGGTGCCGAGAACTCGCTCACGCGTATCGCCGGTACGGTCGAGAACCTGCGCTGGGCCGCGAACCATGCGACGGCCGATGCCGATGAGGCAGCATCCGAGGCGTTTGCCGCCAAGGCCGCCGAGACCCGTGCCACCTTTAAGGAGTGCATGGACGACGACTTTAACACCGCCGGTGCCATGGGTGCTGTCTTTGGCTTTGTGACCGAGTGCAACCAGTACCTGGAGCAGGCGGGCGATGCTGCCGACAAGGCCGCAGTCCTGGCTGCCGCCGACACGCTGACCGAGCTGCTCGATACGTTTGGCGTTGAGCTTCCCGAGCCCAAGGTCGAGCTGCCGCTGGGTCTGCTGGGCGTTGCCGCCGGTCTGGTTGCCTATACGGGCGACGACGTGGACGAGGCTGCTGCCAAGATTCTCGAGGCCCGCGCCGAGGCCCGTGCCGCCAAGAACTGGGATCTGGCCGACGCCATCCGCGACCAGCTCAAGGACCTGGGCCTCACCAT
>CALLFD010000174.1 GCA_937997605.1 uncultured Collinsella sp.
GTTCGTTCCTCTGATAATAACATCGCTCTTCCTGGTTCTTGGGCCTACCAAAACGGTAAATGGTGGTGGAGATATGAGGCTGGTGGTTGGCCGTCAAACTGTTTTCTGTCCATTAGAGGGGCGGAGTATTATTTTGATTCCGAAGGTTATGCAGCTACTGGCTGGAAATACTTGAACGATGGCTGGCATTTATTTTCTAACTCCTGTGCACATTTGAAGGGATGGGCTGCCACCGGTGGGCGCTGGTTCTACCTTGACGAGACATCGGGTTCAATGAAGACCGGCTGGGTTTTAATTGATGATAGCTGGTACTATTTGGACAGTTCGGGCGCTATGCAGACCGGGTGGTTACTCCTTGGCAATACTTGGTACTGGCTTGAGCCTTCTGGATTAATGGCTACGGGCTTTAGGCTTGTTAACGGCTCTTTGTATCATTTTTCCGAATCCGGTTCTATGAGCTCCGGTTGGTTTATTAACGATGGGGCATGGTATTGCTCCAACGCATCGGGAGAGATTCGTACCGGGTGGTTTTACAATGGTTCTAGCTGGTATTTGCTAGACCCCAATAATAATGGCGCCATGCTGGAAGGATTTCAAACTGTAAATGGCTCCATTTATTATTTGGATCCGGATAGCGGCGGTGCATTAAAGTGCAACACTTGGGTCTTCTCACAAGATGAAAACGTATATTATGCGTGCAGCAGTGGTGCGATTGTGCTTTCGGGCGTCAAGGACGGCGCGGGTGGAATTAAGCTCAGGGATCCCGAGGGAAAGCCTGTCGCTGGCTGGTATTGGTCCTCAGCTGCACAGGTGTGGTTTTACACAGACTCAGATGGGGTTCTGCAGCGCGGTTGGCGATTCATTGACGGTAGGTGGTATCACCTCGACAACGAATCCGGAGCCATGAATACTGGCTGGTTCCTCGATGATGATGGAACGTGGTACTACCTTATGTCTTCTGGACAAATGGTAAATGGCTGGAACAGAATTGGAGACTCCGAGTATTTCTTTAATGCCTCAGGTGCTTGGGTGGAGCCTGAGCACTCCGCGCGCGCCTCCTTGCAGTCCCAGATCGTTAATCGTTGCCATAGCGTTCCTTCTCCTGGGGCGGGACTGTGCTCGGAGTGGGTTAGCCATGTGTTTTACCCCGTGCTGGGGTCATATCCCAACGGCGACGCATGCGACATGTTCTGGAATTGGTGTTACAGCCGAGATATATCTCAGCTTAAAGTTGGAATGATCGTTGCGGTCCCTACGCATACTCATACAAGTGCTGGTGCCCGCTGGGGCCATATTGCTATTTATATCGGAAACGGTATGGTTATGGATAACATCGGTTACATCAGGACAACATCACTTGCTTGGTGGCTGAACTACTACCACACTACCGCTATACCACAGTGGGGCTGGGTTTTAAATACGCCTTTGGAATGATGCGGATTCTGGCCAGCATGCGGAATCAACGCCTGCTTGTGTATCGAATCACAAACGCTTCTTAACTGTATATCATGTATGGAATGCAATTATTCATAGTAAGGGAATCGAGGGTTGACCCTCGATTCCCTTATCTATTAGTCGCATTTTAATAAGGCTAAAATTAGAAAGCGCAGAATTAAGCTAACACTTTATAAATGATAGTAGCGATTTCCGGGTTCTCCCACGCTGAAATTTGGGTTAATGTACGGATCGCCTTCGACATAGTATTTTGCCCAGCGATAATTCATGTATGCGACTTCTTTGTGGAACCGAATCTGCTTTTCCGTATTGTTTTCAACGCCTCTAGAAATCGACTCGTAGTGATAGAGCTCGACTTCGGGCGTGTATACGATCAGGTCGTTAATCTCGCGTAGCTTTAAGCAAAAGTCAACATCATTAAATGCAACTTGAAGCTCTTCGGTGAAACCTCCGACTTTCTCATATTCGCTACGCTTGGTCATTATGCAAGCTGCAGTGACAGCGCTGAAGTCTTGTTGCGCATCGTTGAGTGCAAAGTAGCCCCAATTATTCCTTGGCATGCTCTGGCAAAGATGTCCCGCCACGCCGCCAGTGACGCATAGGCCCGCGTGCTGAATGGTGTTGTCGGGATAGTAGAGTTTTGCACCGACTGCGCCAACATCCTCACGTGCGCAGATGCCAAGCATGGTCTCGATCCAATTGGGCGTAATTACCTCAGTATCGTTATTCAATAGCAAGAGATAGTCGCCCTTGGCGTGAGCAACGCCAAAGTTCATGAGCTTGGAGAAATTGAATTCGTGTTCCCAAGTTACAAGACGAACGATGTCAGGATATTTTGCTTGCAACTTATCGTAATAATCGAACGTCACCTTTTCTGTGCTGTTGTTTTCGATTATGACGAGCTCGTAATTGTCGTACGTTGATTTCTCAACAATTGATGTAATGCAGTTGTTCAGAATGTCGGCGTGGTCTTTAGTCGGGATGATAATTGACACGAGTGGGTGGGAATCTGGCACAGCGTAGGTTACTTTATATGTAAAGGGACGACGCGCTTGTTCGACCTTCGCATTGAGCCCAAGCCTGTCCAAATGACTCTGGACCGCTTTGATACCTGCGATAGTGGCATACGGCTTGCTATCGGCATTTGCTGCGGTGGAGGTCTCGCTTAGGCGCCAGTGGTATAGAACCTTCGCAACATGATGAACTTTCCTTGCCTTTTCCACGGCGCGGAGAGTCAGATTATGATCCTGTGCTCCATCGAACTCTTTTGTGTTCGGCTCTAGAGTGTCTAGCAGGGACTTACGGATGGTAAGCATGTGGCAGATATAGTTATTGTTTCTGAGCAGATCGATATTGAAATCCGGCTTAAAGAACGGCTGCGCTAACTTTCCATCGGGCATGAGTTTATCTTCATCACAATAAAGAAGATCGACGTCATTATTGTTTTCAATTGCCTCGGCATATGAGAACAACAAGTCCGGTTCAAGAATGTCGTCATGGTCAAAGAAGCTAACGAAATCGCCCGAAGCTACGGCAACGCCTGCGTTTGTGTTTTCGGAAATACCCTTATTTTCGGTAAGATTAATTGACTTAATTCTGTTGTCGCGGGCTGTTTCCTGCTCAACGCGAGCCTTTAGTTCCTGATTGTCAGGGCTTGCATTAACTAGGAGGAGCTCCCAGTTTGCATAAGACTGGTTTTTTACGGATTCGACCATATCGTTAAAAAACGAAATCGGCGTGTTGTAAAGAGGGACAATGATGCTGAATTTCGGAGCGCTATTGAAGACGATTTTTCTCTGCTTCTCCAGTGCGCCAATGGTTGCCTTATGCTCTGTAAACCATTCGGGGTATTCAGGGTCAAACTGCGCATGGGTAAAGAGGAAGTTGGTCTCCTCAAGAAGCAAGCCTAATTTATCAGGCGTTAAGCAGTCAAATGCACTGAATGATGGGTGATTTTGATCGTCAATAATAAAATAGTAACGATCAAACGCCTTTGGCATGCGGATCGAGAGCTGCGTTTCAAGTTGCTTTTTCTCGGATGTAAATCCAACGCTCGTTACATTTGAACCGAAATTGACTATGCTCAGCCCAACCTCATTGAGGAACCGGTCGAGGCAGCGAAGTTTGATTTGCGAGTCATTGCGGTACGGTGTTCTAACCGTGCACCTCAGGATATACTCGTTTGAATCTTCGATGCACTGCCAAAAATCAATCGTCGCCATCTCAAACTCTGAAACGTCATCGTAATTTCGGAGTTTGCTGCACATGTCAGGTTTAATTTTGTAGTTAAGACGCGACTCCCATTTGATGTTCTTGCAATTGAGCGAAAGGGAGTCGCTGCTCAGGTTGCAACCGTCTTTGCCGATTTCGTTAAACTCAATTTTAATGGCTCGGGTATCGGGGTCGGGGATTACAAGAACGTATGAGTTCGATTCGCCGTTATTGTCCTTGAATTTTAGAAGAGACAAAGGTAAGCGGCGGTCGTCATCCGTTGCCGCTTGAGCTTTTATGCTGGAGCCTTCATGGATGCCTTCTATTTTAAGTTGCTGGTAGATTTTCCAGTTTCCTCTGCATACTCCGGTTGTTTCGACTCGCATTGTTTGCCTTTCGTTTGTTGGACACTGCTCATTGTACTTATTCACTTCATGTCTCGCTATAAAGGCAGAGAGGAGTTCCGTGATTTCTGGCATTCTTAGATGTGTCGCTATGAGTTCGTCAGACGCTCCGTTCCGCTGTGTTAACATCGAAGAGGACATCTACGTACATCACGCTTTCTGTCGCTGTTGAGGTTCAGGTTATTGTCCTCGCGGCGCTCTGCTTCCTAGTCGTTGCTCATTTCGGGTCCATTGACTTCAAGGGGGTTATTATGAAAGTTGTCTTGTTTGTTGGAGGGGTTGCAAGGGTCCTAGGCGGGGGCTGCGCCCAACGAACGGATTGACGTGACGTGCGAGGTGTGTCCTAGGCCCGGGGGTTCGAATCCCCCGGCCCCCTCCGTAAAGAAAGAACCGCCATTGGGGCGACCCTTATCTCCTGGGGTGGCCGATTCGGCCGCCGCCACTCTTTTCCAGGTCTGCGGACCTGTGTTCGTCCTGGAACGGAAACAGGCTCCTCGCTATCACCCAGAGTATTCCGATGATCTCGGCGGTCGTCGCGCCCATCCAGGAAATTATCACCTCGGTAGGGATTTCGCGCTGCAGCCACATGAGACGGGCGGTGTACGCGACGACGAGGGTGTTGCATGCGACCAGCTGCCACTTGACGCACTTGAGCGCGGCCTTTCCGAGTTCGGACCGAAGGTCGTTCTCCGCCTCCATCCTCTTGACCACGCTCTCGGCCTGGGCCGCCTTGGCTCGCCGTTCCCGCTCCTCGCTCGAGCATTCGACCCTGACCTCGTCTAAATGGGCGCTTTCGATGGGGAAGACGTTTGCTCTCCTTTGTGCCGAACCCATGAGGTCGATTGCCTCTTGTGTCCCTTTTGGTGACCTGCTTCCGCGCTGGTCTGCGCTATCGCAGCCCAAGGTTTTCCACCCTATGGCCCACGGCGGTTACGGATACGTCGAGTATGTCCGTCATCTCACCGATGCTACAATTGCCCGCCCAGAGTTTCGCTACGACCTGTGCCGGCATGAGGAGCGCGGCGGCAAACGAGTTCGCCCATATCTCCTCGGGGTCTGTCCCTCGAGACGAGAGGGCGTCCCTTCGCTCAATGACCCCAGCAACCTCCCCGTCTCCTAGGTTTTGGTACGAGTGGATGTAGAGGCGCTCCGTCACCTCGCACGCCGTTATGTGCCCACCGCCTCATCCAGCTCGTCCGCGACCCTGTAGTGCGTGTTTGTGTCAATGGCTAACTGAACAGCGCATTGGACCAAATATGGTCCAATGGTTGGAGTCTTGTGGTCCGTAAGGACGTGAACCAAAGAGGCTGCATGCTTGGCTCTCTCCGTCCTTCTTTTGTGCAGTTCTGCAACCTAGGTTCGGCCTCGCGTATACTTATATCATCTGTGTACACCCAACTCTGGAGGTCCAACCTATGAAAGGCATCATCCTCGCGGGTGGCTCGGGCACGCGTCTGTACCCGCTCACGCTCGTCACCAGCAAGCAGCTGCTGCCGGTCTACGACAAGCCCATGATCTACTACCCGCTCAGCACCCTCATGCTGGCGGGCATCCGGGATATCCTGGTCATCTCCACGCCGACCGACCTCCCCAACTTCGAGCGCCTGCTCGGGGACGGCTCGCGCTACGGCGTCAACCTGTCCTACGCCGAGCAGCCCTCGCCGGACGGCCTTGCGCAGGCCTTCACCATCGGCGAGGACTTCATCGCCGGCGAGCCGTGCGCGCTGGTGCTCGGCGACAACATCTTCTACGGCAACGGCCTGTCCCGCCACCTGACGCGCGCCGTCCAGAACGCCGAGTCGGGCCGCGCCACGGTCTTCGGCTACCACGTGGACGACCCCGAGCGCTTCGGCGTCGTGGAGTTCGACGGGGAGGGCAGGGCCGTCTCCATCGAGGAGAAGCCCGCCGAACCCAAGAGCTCCTACGCCGTCACCGGCCTGTACTTCTACCCGGGCGACGTGGCAGCCAAGGCGCACGAAGTGAGGCCCTCGGCCCGCGGCGAGCTCGAGATCACCACGCTCAACCAGATGTACCTGGAGGAGGGGACGCTGTCCGTGGTGACCCTCGGCCGCGGCTACGCGTGGCTGGACACCGGCACCATGGAGAGCCTGCACGAGGCCGCGGAGTTCGTCCGCGCCGTGGAGCACTCCCAGGACCTGCCCGTGTCCGTCCCCGAGGAGATCGCCTGGGAGAACGGCTGGATCTCCACCGCCGAGCTTGAGGAGGCCGCCAAGGCCTACGGCAAGTCGGTCTACGGGCGGCACCTGAAGAAGGTCGCCGCCGGCGAGATCGTCAACAGCCCGCGCGAGTACTAG
>CALLFD010000175.1 GCA_937997605.1 uncultured Collinsella sp.
CTTTCATGCAGCAGGGGCTCTCAATGTTTTTATGTCCTGCTCATATCGTCTCTGCGGGCAGCTTGGAACAGTCCTTAAAGCCCGCATCAATCAACTGCGGAAAGCGCATCCCAGAATGAGCGTCCAACACGGGACATAGTTTCCCTTGAGGGCCTCAACCGGAAAATGCATCCCGGAATGTTGCCGGAAAGTGGAACGTAGTTTCCCAAACGGGCCGCTAACGGAAAGTGCATCCCGCTATTGAGCTCCAAAATGTGATGCGCTTTCCGTGTCGGCAGTTCCTGGCAGCCTGGGGCTACTCATTTAAGTCTGTCCCCAATGAGTGCATTGCTCCGGCTGCGGGGCTTTTGCTATTCACCTAGTCATTGGGGACGTTCTTAAATGACTAGTAGTAGGCCCACATGGCTTCGACTTCGTTGAGGACCTCTACGACGCCCCAGCGGCGGGCGCTGCGGCTGGCCGAGTTGGGGTCGTAGACGCCAATCTGGTTGGCATCGTCGATGCCGTAGAGCACGATGTAGTGGCCTACGTTGGTAAACGTACCGGGGCGCACTGCGGCGATGACGGGCGTACCCGAGCGAAGTGCTTGGGTAATCGATTCGCGATCGTTATAGAGCTGTGTTCCGTTGAGCCCCAGCTGCCACGCACCGCCTGTCATAAACGACCACTCGGTGGCACCAGTGGGGGCGTAGTTGCCGGCTTCGGCCAGTGCGCATATATCGACCGGTGTCTTATCGGTGTGGACGGTCTTAAAGATATAGACCATGGTGAGGCAAGTGGGACCGCAAGCGTTTTCGCGAATAGTGCCACCGGCATAGGGCAGCTCCGACCATGCGGGGTCAATTTGGTAGATGTGGGGCATGGTGCCGGCCTGCCATTGCGAGCGTGGGGTCGAGAACGCAAATGAGTAACCGGGCGCGACGGGAGCTTTAAGCAGCTTGTCCTCGGCAGTGGGCTCAAGACCAGCTGATCCGTGGGAGATACAGGATCCCAAAAACACAAAGACGAGGCAGGCGGCGATGGAGCAAAGCGCAAGGCGTAGGCGGCGGGCCGGAAGCGCGTGGCTTGTGGTGTGCGACGCGGGGTGAGGGGCGGAATTGCCGCGATCGCGTTGAGGTCGCGAAAAGGAGCGCTTGACGTAGTAGTCGGTCTTATGCCGATCGTAGCGGCGTGGCTGCGATGTGTCGGTCTGGCGTTGGCGTGTGCTCGTACTCACGCGGTCTGACTGCTGCACGGTACGGCTTTGTTGCCGCGAAGAAGCCCCGAGCTGCTCTTGGGGGCGCTGCGGGTTGTCGTTGTCGGAGGTGCTTCTGGGCGTTGGCGTGGTGCGGCCGGCAAGGCGCACGCTTTGTGGCCGTTGGTCGCCGTCATTGTATCCGTATGCCATTCGAATCACCTTGCCTCATGTGTAACTTGTCTATCCTACATAAAATGATGCACGACACATGGGTATGTGCGCCAAAAGCCTGACAAATGGTATGAACGTTGCCGCGCCGCGCGCCAAGTGTCACGGCAACAGGTATTCAAAAGCAGACAAGATGAAAGCGTCCAAGACGAATGACGTCTCCCGCCGTTCGTCCCAAAAACGGTGCCGCTCGTTTTGCAGTTCTGCCTTCGGTCGAGCTGCGAGCGGCGCTGCTGCGCCAAGGCCGTATCTTAAAGCCATGGAAAAAAGCGCGCGGCAAAACGGACCGCGCAAGGGGTGACGCCAAGGGGCGTCAAAAAGGAAAGGAGGGGAACAATGGCGGACAAGAATGCAGAAGTTGCAGTCGAGGATAACGGCGGCATGAAGAAAACGCTCTCGCTCTGGAACTTCTTCACCATCGGCTTCGGTGCCATCATCGGTACCGGTTGGGTTCTGCAGGTCGGCGACTGGATGGTCGTGGGCGGCGGTCCCGTTCCCGCTATGATCGCATTCCTCTTGGGTGCAATCTTCCTCGTGCCCGTCGGAGCTGTTTTCGGTGAGCTCACGGCTGCTATCCCCATCTCGGGCGGCATCGTCGAGTATGTCGATCGTAGCTTTGGCCGTACGCTGAGCTACATCACCGGATGGCTTTTGGCCCTGGGCAACGGCATCCTGTGCCCGTGGGAGGCCATCGCCATTTCGACCCTTGTGTCCGAGATGTTCGGCAGCCTGCCCGGCCTTGAGTGGCTGCGCGCCGTCAAGCTCTACACCATCCTGGGGGCCGACGTTTACCTGTTCCCGACGCTGATCGCGCTCGGCTTTGCAGTCTACGTCATCTTCCTCAACTTCCGCGGTGCCAGCTCGGCTGCCAAGCTCCAGGCCTTCCTGACCAAGGCTCTGCTCTGCGGCATGCTGCTCGCCATGGGCGTCTCGCTGTTCACCGGCTCGCCGGACAATGCCATGCCCGTATTCTCCCAGGTCACCGGCGCTGGCGGCGGCAAGGCCGCTACCGAGAGCTCCAGCCTGTTTGCCGGCATCGTGTCGGTCCTGGTTCTGACCCCGTTCTTCTACGCCGGTTTCGACACCATTCCCCAGCAGGCTGAGGAAGCAGCCGAGGGCCTCAACTGGA
>CALLFD010000176.1 GCA_937997605.1 uncultured Collinsella sp.
CTCTTTCCCTACACGACGCTCTTCCGATCTCTCGAACGTCGTAAAACGATAATTGCACGAACAACATTCACGACGGCGCTTGATAGTGTTGTTCGACTCCTGCATACGGGAATCGACAACGCGGGTATGTGCCTTGCCGCATTTGGGACAGCGCATGGTACCTCCTCCTAAACGATAACAAGGGTACCATGCGACCGAGCCGAAATCTTACGAACGAGCCGGAACTTTCAGAACTGCACCAGCATCAAGAGAGCCGCGATCGAGGTGATTGACGCTACGAATCATGTCGGAAGTCTCCTGCGTGGAAAGGCCATCGATGGGATGCTCCTGGGCAAGCGACCACAGGGAATCGCCGGACTGCACACGAACCGACTCGTAGGTAACGTTAGCTACGGAATCGGCATATGCTGCGTGACGAGCAGAAAAAACTGACGTGGCAAGCACGAAGAACAGGGTGAACGCTACGGCAACAGCAACAATCGTCGTGGCCTTCAGGGCAACAGGAGCCGAAGCAACGGACGCACGCTGGGTGCGAACGGGCTTAGTGGCCACGGCCTGAAAATGAGACCGGCCGCCCTTCACGACCGTAAAGGCAGGCGAAGCGGGCGCCTCGAGCTTAAGAGCGAGGTTTCCCTGGACCATATCCGCTGCGTTCATTCTGTTCTCCTCTCGTTTGTTTTGACGAGAACTGTTTTATCAAGCCGCGGGGACAAAAAAGTCTAGCGCGGGAACGAGTGTTCGGTTATTATTATCTTCGAACAGTTGTTCCTGTCAAGCAAAAATAGAACATTTGTTTGGTATGGGTAGAGAGGAATCCCTGATGGCTCGCAAAATTACCAAGCGTCAGCAGCAAATTTACGACTTCATCAAGGAATATCAGCAGGAGAAGGGCTATCCGCCCAGTGTGCGCGAGATGGCTTCGGCCGTGGGCCTTTCCTCCCCTAGCACCGTACATGCGCATCTCTCCGCGCTGGAAGCACGCGGCCTGCTCAAGCGTGATGCCACCAAGCCTCGCGCTCTCGAGCTCTTTGACGAGGACGGATCTTCCGTCTCCATCTCAAAGTCCGATGAGCCCACGGCGCCCCGAGGCACCGTATCGCTGCCTCTCGTAGGCCGTGTCGCTGCAGGGATTCCCATCCTTGCCGAGCAGAATATCGAGGACACCTTTACCATCCCAACCGAGATCGCAACGGACCAGGGGTCCTTTATCCTCGAGGTCCACGGCAATTCGATGATTAACGTCGGCATCTATAACGGCGACTACATCATCGTTCGGGAGCAGAAAAGCGCCATGAATGGTGAGATTGTCGTGGCCATGATCGATGGTTCCGCAACGGTCAAAACGTTCTACAAGGAGCAGGGACGCGTTCGCCTGCAGCCCGAAAACGACACCATGGAGCCTATCTACGCGACAAATCCCACGATTCTGGGCAAGGTCGTCGGTTTGATGCGCCGGTTTTCGTAATGCAAATACGCATCACGATCTTTGATACTATCCGCGGGTTTACCATGCTGTCGATGGCGGGATTTCATGCCTGCTACGACCTTGCCTACCTATATGGTTGGGATATGCCCTGGTTTACCCAGACCATCTTCCAGGACATCTGGCGCGCCAGCATCAGTTGGGTATTTTTGTTTATTGCCGGCTGGATGTGCACCCTCTCGCGCAACAACACCAAGCGTGCCGCCAAATATGCCGTTGCCGCTTTAGTTGTATGGGTCGCAACGACGCTCGTCTCGGTCGATGACTCGGTGAACTTCGGCATCATTTTCTGCATGGCGGCGTGCACCGCCATTGTTGCACTCGCGCGCCCGATTCTCGATAGGGTACCGGCAGTATGGGGTATAACGATTTGCCTCATACTCTTTGTCTGTACCTGGAGCATTCCTAAAGCGGTCTACCCTATCCCCTATCTAGCTTGGCTGGGATTCCCAGGTCCAGACTTTGTCTCCGGTGATTACTATCCGCTCATACCCTTCTTATTAATGTACCTCGCAGGCTTCTTTGCCGCCCGCACGGCACAAAAAGCAAACCGTGAAGCGCCAGCATGGGCCTATGCGAATCCCATCCCGGCGCTCGCAAGCCTCGGACGCCATGCGCTGCCGTTCTACCTGCTTCATCAACCGGTTATCTTGGGTGTACTGGAGCTGATTTATTCCGTTCGGTAACGCTCGAGACGCGGTGCGATACGGGCCGGAAGCTTTGCAACAATACGAACGCCGTCCTCAAGATATTCCTCGTGCAGAAGGGTTCCCTGTTCGTGCACGAGCGTGATTAACGCGCCCTCTCGATACGGGATATCGGCCGAGAGCAACACGTCTGTAGCGGCCGCTTCACGAGCGATGCGGTCGACTAAGTCATCAAGACCCTCACCAGTCTGAGCCGAGAACAGCACCGCCTCGGGATATCGCCGGCGGAAGCTCAAGCGGTCGACGCTATCGAGCAGGTCAATTTTATTGAACACAGTAAGCGTCAGGCGCTCACCGGCTCCAATCTCGTCAAGGACACGATCAACAGCCTCGAGCTGACGCTCGTAATCCTCATCGGAAGCATCCACAACTTTAAGAATCAAATCGGCGCCAAGCACCTCGGAAAGCGTAGATTTAAACGCGTCAACCAGGCCATGGGGCAGCTTTTGAATAAAGCCGACGGTATCGGTGATCGTCATGCCGCGGCCACCGGGCAAACGGTACGAGCGCGTCGTAGGATCGAGCGTGGCAAATAGCTTATCCTGCGAAAGTACCGTGGATCCCGTCAATCGATTAAGCAATGTCGACTTGCCGGCATTGGTGTAGCCAGCCAACGCAACGCGAAACGCCGGCGATTCAATACGGCTTTTCGATTGCACATCACGACGTTGTTCAACCTGCTTTAGTTCGCGTCGAAGCGCAGCGATCTTATTGCGAATCAGGCGACGGTCGACCTCGAGCTGGCTTTCACCCTGGCCAAAGCGTGAGCCAATACCGCCACGCGTCTGTTCCTTAGCAAGATGGCTCCACATACCTCGCAGACGAGGCAGCAGGTACTGCAACTGTGCCAGCTGCACCTGTAAGCGGCCCTCACGCGTCTGGGCATGAAGGCCAAAGATATCCAAAATCAACGCCGTACGGTCAATAATCTTGACCGGTTCGCCCACGGCTTTCTCAAGATAGGACTGCTGCGAAGGCGTCAGGTCGTCATCGAAGATAACAACAGCTGCATCCATGCGATGCACCAAACCGCACAGCTCCTCAACCTTGCCGGAGCCGATAAACGATTTGGGATAGGGCTTGACCAGGCGCTGAGACAAGCGTGCCACGCATTGGGCCCCAGCAGTGTGGGCTAGACGCTCGAGCTCGTCGAGCGAACGGTCGAGCGGCCAGGCGTTATCGCGCCACTCAACACCAACCAATATGGCGCGCTCGGGTTCAGGCGCCGTGGGGATCAAGGAAAAACGTGCCATTAGGCAGCCTCAATGCGACGGTAAATATCATCAACGACCTCATCGATCGTAAACTCATCCACATCGAACCACACGATGCGATCATCACGCTTAAACCAGGAAAGCTGGCGCTTGGCATAGCGACGTGAGCGCATCTTGATAAGCTCACGGGCCTCATCCATGGTAATAACGCCACGCAAGGCATCAATGATCTCTTTGTAACCAATTGCCTGCATCGACGTGAGCGCATCACCCAGGCCCTGGTCCATAAGGCCACGGACCTCATCAACCAGTCCCTGCTCAAACATAAGGTCGACACGTAGGTTAATACGCTCATAGAGCACTTCACGGCTACGCGTCAGACCAAACCACAAGGCGTGATAACGCTCGCGCGGAACACTGAATTTCGACTTCTGCTGGGCATACGACACGCCGTCATCGTGCATCTCAAGCGCACGAATCACACGACGCACGTTATGGGGATGAATCACGGCAGCTGATTCGGGGTCGCGCTCGGCAAGCAGGGCATGCAATGCTTCCTCGCCAATGCGCTCGGCAAGCTCCTGATAGCCCACGCGGCGTTCGTCCTCGAGTTCTCCCGAAGGAAAATCCATTTCATCGAGAGCGGCCTTGAGATACAAGCCCGTACCGCCGCAAAAGACCGGAAGACGCTGCTCGCCAAGCAAACGCTCGACATGTGCTCGGGCGTCCGACTGGTAGAGCGCAGCAGAATACGCGACGCCGGGATCCACGATATCGATAAGGCGCAGAGGTGCCGAGCACTCCTCAGGCGTCATCTTGGCCGTACCAATGTCCATGCCGCGATAGATTTGCATCGCGTCACATGACAACACTTCGGACGAAAGACGAGCGGCCAGGCGGTCGGCAACATCGCTTTTGCCGACCGCCGTCGGACCGACAATCGCTACGGCAGAAAGGCTTGCACCGGGGGAAATCATTAGCGAGGCTCGCCCACGACGGAGCCAGACAGATACCACGTCTTGGCAACATCAATATCAACATCGACGATCTTGCCGATAAGCTGATCGATGCCATAGCCAGCAGGAATCGGCGCATGCACCGTCTGGTTCTTGGGGCTCTTGCCCAGAAGGACAGCGTCGTTCTTCTTGCTCGTACCCTCAATAAGTGCAGGCACCACGGTGTGAAGTTCGCCCTGGTTATACTCGTGCGCCGTCGTCTCGATAACCTTGACCAGACGGTTAAAGCGCTCAAGGATAACCTCATGCGGGGTGGGATCATAAATCTCAGCTGCCGGGGTACCGGCGCGCTTGGAGTAAATAAACGTGTAGGCTTGGGCATAGCGCACCGTCTCGGCAAGCGACAGCGTCTGCTCAAAGTCTTCTTCAGTCTCGCCCGGGAAGCCCACGATGATATCGGTAGAAAGCGCAATATCGGGCATACGGTTACGAATACGATCGACCAGGCCCAGATAATCCTCGCGCGTATAACGACGATTCATCTCTTTAAGAATGCGCGTGGAGCCCGACTGAACGGCCAGGTGAAGCTGCGGCATGACGGCAGGCGTCTCGGCCATAGCATCAATGGTCTCGGGCAGCAGATCCTTAGGATGAGAAGAGGTAAAGAAGATGCGCTCGACGCCCGTATCGCCCACGGCGCGCAGCAGATCGGCGAAACGCGGCTTGCCAAAGAGATCGCGACCGTAGGAGTTAACGTTCTGTCCCAG
>CALLFD010000177.1 GCA_937997605.1 uncultured Collinsella sp.
CTGCGGTCTTAGGCATGACGCTCACCCCCTTCCAAGGGCGATCCGCATGCGACGGAGGAAAACGGATCATTCGCGCAACCATCGTCGCTGCCGTCGCCGGCGTCCGCGTTCCTCGCAAACTCCATCTGCGAGGCATAAATCTCCTGGTATATGTTGTCGCCCGCTAGCAGTTCCTCGTGCGTGCCCACGCCGTGGACACGACCGTCGTCCAATACCACAATGCGATCGGCATCCATGACACTCGCGATGCGCTGGGCGATGATGAGCACGGTCGTATCGGGAATCCGAGCGATGTGCTCGCGAATCTTTGCGTCGGTCGCCATATCGACCGCGCTGGTGGAGTCATCAAAAATGAGCACGCGCGGATGCTTGAGCAGCGTGCGCGCGATGCACAGACGTTGCTTCTGGCCACCCGAGACACCGGCGCCGCCTTGGCCCAACTCGCCGTCCAGCCCGCCGATGCGATCAAGGAACTCGTCCACGCACGCCGCGCGGCAAGCCGCGAGGAGCTCATCGTCCGACGCCTGCGGATTGCCCCACTGCAGGTTCTCGCGCACGGTGCCCGTGAACAGCACATTCTTTTGCAGCACAATGCCCACAGCGTCGCGCAAGGCGGCGAGGTCGTAGTCGCGCACGTCGCGTCCGCCCACAAGCACGGCGCCTTCGGTGGCGTCGTACAGGCGCGCAATCAGCTGCACAAGCGAGCTCTTGCCCGAGCCCGTGCCGCCGAGGATGCCCACCGTCGAGCCGCTCTCGATGCGAAGGTCGATATGCTCGAGCACATCCTCGGCTGCATCCGCGCGGTATTTAAAGGAAACGTCGCGAAACTCGATACTGCCGTCCGCTGGCGCCGCAGTCGCGAGGTCTCCCGCAGGGTTGGCGATAAAGGGTTCCTCATCGAGCACCTCGGCGATACGGCCCACACTCGTAAGAGCGCGCGTGAGCAGCAAAAACACGTTGGAAATCATCATGAGCGAGTTCATGATCAGCAGCACGTAGCTCATAAAGCCCGTGAGAGAGCCTACACCCAACTTGCCGGCGAGAATCATGCGGCCGCCAATCCACAGGATGGAGAGCGCAGCCACGTACATCGACAGCTGAAACACCGGCAGGTTGAGCACCGCGCTGCCAAAGGTCTTTGTCGCAGTGCGCGCGAGCTCGGTATTGACGGTGTCGAACTTGGCCTCCTCGTGCTCGGTACGAACGTAGGCCTTGACGGCACGCACGGCGGTGAGGTCCTCCTGTACCACGCCGTTGAGGTGGTCCATCGAGGTCTGGAGTTGGCGGTAGAGCGGACTCACGCGATAGGTGATGACGCCCAGCACGATTGCCAGCACGGGCAAGATGATCGCAAAGACGGTGGCGAGCGGGCGCGACAGCATCAGCGCGTAGATAAGGCCGACGATAAGCGTCACCGGGCCGCGCACCATAGGGCGAAAGCCGTTGCCCACAGCATTTTGGATAACGGTGATGTCCGTGGTCATGCGGGTGACGAGCGAGCTGGCGTCGTAGTTGTCCAGGTTGCCAAAGGCGAGCGTTTGAATCTTTTTGTACTCGGCCTCGCGCAGGTTGGCGCCTAGGCCCGAGGCAACGCGGGCGGACGTGCGGGCATAACCCAAGCCCAGTACCAGCGAAAGCGCAGCGCACACCAACATGTACGCACCCTGTAGCAGCATGTAGTTGATATCACACGCAGGCACGCCCACATCGATGATGTTGGCCATGATGACCGGGATAAACAGCTCGAGCACCGTCTCGACCGACACAAAGAACACGCCGAGGATGGCATCGCGACGGTATGCCCCTAGATAGGAAAACAGTATTTTGAGATTGCGCACGCAGGTTCAACCCCCATCAAACGTTGTTCGCAAACGCACGTATTATTGCGCGCCGAATAATGGTGTCAAGTATTCCGAAATCGTTTTCTGCAAGGTTAGCGCCGGCGGCGAGTTCTCGTGATGTGTGTCCATATTCACTCGGAATAATGGTGCGCGAGACTTTTTTC
>CALLFD010000178.1 GCA_937997605.1 uncultured Collinsella sp.
GGCAGATTATGAAATTCGCACGCGATTGTCGTTCGAGCGAATCCAACGAAGCAACTGCGCAGCTGCTGTTCGAGGCGCTGCCGTGGATTAAGAATCTGACCGGCAAGACGGTTGTTATCAAATATGGCGGAGCCGCCATGGTTGATGAGCAGCTGCGCCGCGACGTGATGAGCGACATCGTTTTGCTCAAGATCATCGGTATGCGCCCCGTCATCGTGCACGGCGGCGGCAAGGCTATCAACGAGGCGCTCAGCCACTATGACATCCCCGTCGAGTTTAAGAACGGCCAGCGCGTGACCACGCCGGCGACTATGGATATCGTGCGCGAGGTGCTGGGCGGCAAGGTCAACCAGGAGTTGGTTGCTGCCATCAACCACCACGGTAACCTGGCCGTGGGCGTGTCGGGCAGCGATGCCGGCACGCTCATCGCCGAGCCGCTCGACCCCGAGCTCGGTCGTGTGGGCAAAGTGACGCACGTCAACACCGACTATATCGAGCGCTTACTCGATAACGAGTACATCCCCGTCATCGCTACCGTCGCGGCGGGGGAGGACGGCGGTTTCTTCAACATCAACGCCGACACCGCCGCCGGTGCCGTTGCCGCGGCGCTCCACGCGCATAAGGCGATCTTTTTGACCGATGTCGATGGCCTGTACAAGGACTTTAGCGACAAGGACTCGCTTATCTCCAACCTAACGCTCGACGAGGTTAACGAAATGCTCTACGGCGGCGAGGTCGATAAGGGCATGATTCCCAAGCTGCGTGCGGCCGTCGATGCGCTTACCGGCGGCGTATTTCGTGCCCACATCATTAACGGTACCACGCCGCACTCGCTGCTGCTGGAGCTGCTGACCGATGCCGGCGTCGGCACCGTGATCCATTCCACCGAGACGGCTTACGAGTTCGATACGCATCCGCATCCGCTTTCGACGTTTGCTGCGCGTCTGACCGAGAACCTTGACGAGGTCGAGAAGCTTCAGACGGTCTAGCTGACCCGCAGCCGCCCCATTCCTGCACCCATAGCCCCGCGCCGTCTGGCGCCCAACGAAAGGCATCCCATGTCACTTGCAGCTCAGCAATCGCTTGAATCCCATTACGTTATGCATACCTTTGGCCGCTCTCCGGTCGAGTTTGTCGAGGGTCACGGCATGAAGCTCACCGGCGACGATGGCCGTGAGTACCTCGACTTTCTTGCCGGCATCGGCGTGTGCAGCCTAGGTCATGGCGACCCGGCTGTGCTCTCGGCGCTCGAGGCACAGACCAAAAAGCTCATGCATGTCTCCAATTACTTTTACATCGAGCAGCGCGGACAGGTCGCGGCGCTGCTGTCCAAGCTTGCTAACGACGACGTAGATGGTGCGCGCGTGCTTGCCGATGCCATTGCCGCCGGCGATGAGACCACGGCAGCTGCTCTTGGTGCCCCGGCTGCGGACGAGCAGGTGTGGGAGACCTTCTTTGCCAACTCTGGCGCCGAGGCCAACGAGGGCTCGATGAAGCTTGCGCGCCTGTACGCCAAGCGTGCCGGTAATGGCGGCAACACCATCGTGTGCATGCGCGGCGGCTTCCACGGCCGTACGCTCGAGACCATTGCCGCCACCATGCAGGATTGGCTGCAGGACAGCTTCCGTCCGCTGCCGGGTGGCTTTGTGGCCTGCACGCCCAACGATGTGGACGAGCTGCGTGCGATCTTTAAGCAGCTGGGGAGCGAGATTTGTGCCGTGATGCTCGAGCCGATCCAGGGTGAGAGTGGCGTGCACCCCATGACCGAGGAGTTTATGGCGGCAGCGCGCGACCTGGCACACGAAGTGGGCGCCGTGCTTATCGCCGACGAGGTCCAGTGCGGCATCTTCCGCTCCGGCAAGCCGTTTGCATTCCAAACCTATGGCGTGGAGCCCGACATCATGAGCCTTGCCAAGGGCATTGCCGACGGCGTGCCCATGGGTGCCGTGGTGGCAAAGAAGGAAATCGCCGACGTCTTTAAGCCCGGCGATCATGGTTCGACCTT
>CALLFD010000179.1 GCA_937997605.1 uncultured Collinsella sp.
GTGAGCGTGGCCTTCTCGCTGGGACGGCCCTCACGCTTGAGGTAGCCACCCGGGATGCGGCCGGCAGCGTACATCTTCTCGTTGAAGTCGACGGTCAGCGGGAAGAAGTCATAGTTCTTGCGCTCCTTGGAGACGACCACGGTATCGAGCATCGTGGTGTCGCCCTGCTTGACCAGGCAGGCGCCGGTGGCCTGCTTGGCAAGCTCGCCCGACTCAAAGGTGTAGGTCTTGCCGTACAGCTCAAAGGTCTTGGATACGAGTGTCATTGTTCTCCTTTACCCCACAGGCCCCTTGCCTGCGGGCTTCTCATGTGACGCGGACCCCCTGCCCCCGCCACGCTTCAGAGCGTGATTGTTCGCGCCCTTACACAAAAAGAGCGCCCCGCTGCGCAGGACGCTCTTAGCATGTACAAATCCTACTGGATGTTGTCGCGGATGCCCAGAGCCTTGATGAGCTCACGGTACTCGACGATGTCGTTCTTCTTGATGTAGGAGAGAAGACGACGACGACGGCCGACGAGCATGAGCAGGCCACGACGGGTGTGGAAGTCCTTCTGGTGGGACTTCATGTGCTCGGTCAGCTCCTTGATGCGCTCGGACAGGATGGCGACCTGAACCTTGGGGTTGCCGGTGTCGACCGGGGTGTTACCGAACTGGGCAGTCAGCTCCGCCTTGCGCTCTTTGGAAACAGTCATTGTTTCACCTTTCTTTTTGCGTCGCCCGCGGGCGACTCGATTCGCCTCGGACTGGGAAGCCGCCGGTGGAGCGAGCAACCAAGGTCGAGGTACCAACAGGCCGATATGATACCACAAGCAGCCCGCGCCTGCGCATCATCACCGACCCAACATGAATTCCATCGCACGGAGGCGCTGGTCGGTATGCGTCGCCGCCCACACATGCGAAAGCCCGAGCAAGAACGCCGCCGTATGCGGGTCAATTTTCTCGGCCAAAAGCGCATCAAAGGTCATGGACATGAGGGCGCGCAGCCATGCGGCCTCACCGGTCGACACCAGTTCGGCGCCTGGAACGCTCGACGCGCACGACCCGCACATGAGGCCGCCCGCCTGGGGCGAAAAATACGACAGCATGGGGTCTCCACACAGCACGCAGGCCGAAAAATCGGGTCGATAGCCAACGTGCGACAGCAGCTTAAAGACATATGCCGCCACAAGTAGATCCATATGCGCCGTGTCGAGCCCGCTGCCCACCAGGGCAAGCGCTCGCTGCGTGATGGCAAAGGTAAACGGGTCCTCGGCGTCCTCGAACGAGCACACGCGCGCGACCTCGGCGATCGCGCTTGCGGCGCAGGTCGTCTCGTAATCGGGCGCAGCGCCAAGTGGTGCCTCCATAAGCTCGGCCTGGGAAACCACGTCGAGTGACCGTCCATGTGCAAGCAGCATATCGACCGTACAGAACAGCTCGCAGCGCGCAGCCAGGCGTCCGCCGGGTTTGCGGGCGCCCTTTGCCACGGCACGAACCTGCCGCCCCCGCTCGTCAAGCATCGTCAGAATCAGGTCGGTCTCTTTGAGCTTGGTCTTATCGAGGACGAGCACCTTCGTGCGATATGTCCGGGAGCCTGCCATGCGCGCCGCGCGCCCTTAGTCCTCGGCGTTATAGCCAAAGCGGCGAATCTGGGCCTCGTCGTCACGCCAGCCGGCCTTGACCTTCACGTCCAACTCCAAAAAGACCTGCGTGCCAAAAATGCGCTCAAGATCGCGACGGGCGTCGATACCGATATGCTTGATCATCTCGCCGCCCTTGCCGATGATGATGCCCTTTTGGCCCTCGCGCTCGACGTAAATGGTGGCGTGCACGCGCAGCACCTTCTTGGTCTGCTCGAGCGCATCGCAGATCACGCCAACGGAGTGCGGGATCTCATCACGGGTGCGGCGCAAGACCTTCTCGCGCACAAACTCGGCAACGAGCGTCTCATCGGAAGCGTCGGTACCCATGTCCTCGGGGAACCAACGCGGACCCTCGGGCAAAAAGTGCGCAACGGTCTCGAT
>CALLFD010000180.1 GCA_937997605.1 uncultured Collinsella sp.
TTGCAATGCAGAAAATACTTTTGTGTGGTAAAGCGCAATCAGTGTCGAAAGTATTTCGCAAGCGCCTATAATGAATACCGCATGTTACGTGCATAGAAGGAGGAATGGGAGGAAACGTGGCTGAGAACCTAAGCAACCAGTCTGTACCCGAAGCCGCGGCGCGCGTCGCTGCCGTGGTCAACCGCCTCGTTAACCGAATCGGCTCGAATGCCGAGTCCAGGGAGCGTCTCGCCGAGATCGAGATCCCCGAGGAGCTGCGCGACAATCTGGCGTTGTTCCTGCGCCTGGAGCGTCGTGTGCTTAGCGAGTATGATCCTGAGATCGCGGACCTGTTCGACAAGATCCTGTCGGCCGAGATTGTGGCCAATGCCGGCAACCCCGGCACGCGTGCTGCCGACGAGGCCGTCGACGAGCAGGGCGTGCCCACCGCCGACGAGTCCACTGCCGTGGCATTCCGTGAGGTCGTCGATCTGATCGACAGCCTGCCGCTCGATAAGCAGCAGGTCATTGTCCGCGCCTTTACGAGCTTCTTCCATCTGGCAAATCTGTCGGAGGAGAACTACCGTGTGGCGCAGCTGCGCGAGCGCGAGGCCGGTGCGTCGACCGATACCGAGGTCGATCCCGCCAACGAGCTCACCGTCGCCTATCACCAGCTGGTGAATGAGCTGGGCGTCGAGGGCGCCAACGAGCTGCTCGGCAAGCTTGAGTTCCATCCCGTCTTTACCGCGCATCCCACCGAGGCCCGTCGTAAGGCCGTCGAGGGCAAGATTCGCCGTATCTCCAACCTGCTGGAGGAGCGTCCGCGTCTGGGCGGCTCCGACCTGGTGGAGAACGAGCGCCATATGCTGCAGGAGATCGACGCCCTGGTGCGTACGAGCCCCATCGCGCTCAAGAAGCCCACGCCGGTCGAGGAAGCCGATACCATCATCGACATCTTCGATAACACGCTGTTCGACGTCATCCCCGTCATCTATCGTCGCTTTGACGACTGGGTGCTGGGCGACAAGGCCGGTACCGTGCCGCCGCTGTGCCCGGCGTTCTTCCATCCCGGCAGCTGGATCGGTTCCGACCGCGACGGTAACCCCAACGTCACCGCCAAGGTGAGCCGTGAGGTCGCCGCCAAGTACTTCACCCACATGGTGCTCAAGCTCGAGGACAAGTGCCGCCGCATTGGCCGCAACCTCACGCTCGAGGCCACCTACAGCAAGCCGTCTGCCGAGCTCATCAACCTTTGGAACCATCAGGTCGAGATGAGCCCTCGGTACACGGCCCGCGCTGAGCTGATTTCCGAGCACGAGCCGCATCGCGCCGTCATGCTTGTCATGGCCGACCGTCTGAACGCCACCGTGCGCCGTATCACCGACACCATGTACCACAGCGCCGATGAGTTCCTGGAGGACTTGCGCGTCGTCCAGCGCTCGCTGGCTGCCTGCGGTGCCGTCCGTGCTGCCTACGGCCCGGTCCAGACCATCATCTGGCAGGTCGAGTCCTTCGGCTTCCACATGGTCGAGATGGAGTTCCGTCAGCACTCCGTGGTGCACGACCGCGCCCTCAAGGATATCCACGAGAACGGTATCCATGGCGATCTGCAGCCCATGACGCGCGAGGTCATCGATACCTTCCGCGCTATCGGCTCCATCCAAAAGCGCTACGGTAAGAAGATGGCGCACCGCTACATCATCTCGTTCACCAAGAGCGCCCAGCATGTGGCCGACGTCTTTGAGCTTGCCCACCTGTCCTTCGCACACGAGGAGGACGTTCCCGAGCTCGACGTGATCCCGCTGTTCGAGCAGCTCGAGGACCTCGAGGGCTGCGTCGACGTGCTCGACCAGATGCTTACGCTGCCCGTGGTGCAGAAGCGCCTTGCCCAGACCAACCGCCGCATGGAGGTCATGCTGGGCTATTCCGACTCCTCCAAGGATGCCGGTCCTACCACGGCCATGCTTGCACTGCACTCCGCGCAGGAGCGCATCGCCAAGTGGGCCGAGAAGAACGATATCGACCTGGTGCTCATGCACGGTCGCGGCGGTGCCGTGGGCCGTGGCGGCGGCCCGGCCAACAAGGCCGTGCTGGCGCAGCCCAAGGGTTCGGTCAACTGCTTCTTTAAGCTCACCGAGCAGGGCGAGGTCATCTTTGCCCGTTATGGCAACCGCACGCTGGCTCAGCGTCACGTTGAGTCCGTTGCCGCCGCAACGCTTTTGCAGTCGGCCCCGAGCGTCGAGAAGACCAACACCGAGACCACGCAGAAGTTCTGGGATATGGCCGACAAGCTCAACGCCGCAAGCCACGAGCGCTATCTGGACCTGCTGAACACCGAGGACTTTACACCGTGGTTCTCGACCGTGACGCCGCTGACCGAGGTCGGTCTGCTGCCGATCGGCTCGCGTCCCGCCAAGCGCGGTTTGGGTGCCAAGTCGCTCGACGACCTGCGTACCATTCCGTGGATCTTCAGCTGGAGCCAGGCGCGCATTAACCTGGCCGCTTGGTACGGCCTGGGCACCGCCTGCGAGCAGTTTGGCGATCTGGACCAGCTTAAGGCTGCCTACCAGGAGTGGCCGTTCTTCCGCACCTTTATCGACAATATTGAGATGTCGATCGCCAAGACCGATCAGCGCATCGCCAAGATGTATCTGCACCTGGGCGATCGCCAGGATCTGTCCGAGAAGGTCTTTACCGAGATGCAGCTCACGCGTAAGTGGGTTCTTGCCATCGTCGGTGACGAGTGGCCGCTGCAGCGCCGCCGCGTGCTCGGTTGCGCTGTCCGCGTGCGCAACCCCTACGTCGACGCCCTGTCCATCGCCCAGGTCCGCGCCCTTCGCGAGGTGCGTATGAACCAGGACGAGATGGCCGAGGAGAAGAAGGCCGAGTACATGAGCCTGATTCTTTCGACTGTGACCGGCGTCTCGGCAGGA
>CALLFD010000181.1 GCA_937997605.1 uncultured Collinsella sp.
CGCCCCGTAAAGAGCGTCGACAGATCGCTCGACAGCAAAAAGGCATTCGATCCGGTGATGAAGATATCGTACTGCTCGGATGCGTGAAGGCTGTTGATCGCACGCTCAAAACCGTCGCACATCTGAACCTCGTCGATAAGCAGGAAGTTTTGCTTGCCGGACACTCGATGCTCTTTTACATAGGCGAGCAGGGCATGATATTCGAGCAGGCCCTCGAACTCATCGAGGTTGTAGTTGATATGGATGACATTCGAATTGGACAGATTTGCCTCCACGTAATCGCGGAGGGCCTCGAGCAATTTTGATTTACCGCTACGTCGAATGCCCGTGATGACCTTGATGTCCGGCACGCCAATAAGGCTCGTCAACGTGTCCATATATGACGTTCTATTGATGAGTTTCATTGGGGCCTCCTCGCGGTATTTTAGCGCTATTCCTCAAAACTGAAAAATTTTCAGTTTTGAGGAATAGGCTCTGTAGCGAATATACCTCGCGAAAGGCCGAGCTGCCTTAATCCTATTCCTCAAAAACGAAAATTTTTCAGTTTTGAGGAACAGGGCGCTGGCAACCCATTCCCCAGATAGGCGAAACCCTCCCCGGCACAGGCCGAGGAGGGTCTTGTTGTCGTCGTTATCTTTGGGCGCGGGCGCTACGCGTTACAGTCCGCGAATTCGTACAGCCTCGGGCGGAAACTCCTGCTCGCCGGCGTCGGTCTTAATGGTCGCGCGACCCCAGATGTCCAGGCCCGCAAACACACCGACCGCAAGCGGCAAACCGTTGGGCGACACCGCCGCAACTTGGCGGCCCAGCAACGGCACCATGTCGAAGTACTCGCCCAGCACGGGAGCCAGCGGCCCTGCGGCGCCCTGCGGCGTGTTGGCAACAACCGCCCAGGTGTCCACACGGGTCAGCACGGCGGCGGCCAACTCCTCGACCAGCGCTTCGTCAGCCACGTCCACACCAAGCTCGCTCAGCGCCGAACGCTCAATATCCACCGTCACAGCGCCGAACATGCCCGCGGCACCGGCACCGCCGTTGACGGCGACACGCGCGAACGACGTCTCGAACGCGGGCGCGCCGCACACGATATCGCTCGGCCACTGAATACCCACCTTACCGGCAAGGCCCAACCCCGGCGTCGAAGCCGTGCCCACGAGTGCGTCCATCATGCCCATCGCGGCCACAAACGGCAGGCCGTGGAAGGCGTGCATGTTCACGTCCGGACGCACGACCAGCGAAAACGTCAGCGATGCATCGCCCGCGTTCCACGCGCACCAGCCCGCGGACGCACCCTCGCGGCCCGCATCGCGCGCGGCGTCGAGCTCAGTGCCAGCGGCTACAGCGTTCATCTCAATCATCTACATACGCCCCAATTCGCCCACGATATGGCCCACGCGATCCTCGGGCTCCTTGACCTCGACGCCGTTGTAGCGGAAAAACCGCGCCGGGTCGTGCATCAGGTCCTCGAGCGGCACCAGCACAAAATCGCGCTCGCCGATCAGCGGATGCGGCAGGCGCAGCTTTTTGCCGCCGTGGGTCTCGCCGTCCATCCACAGCAGGTCCAGGTCGATGGTGCGCGGACCGTTGGCCTTGGCCTTTTTGGAGCGGTCGCGCCCCAGCTCGGCCTCGATCTTCATGAGCTCGTCGAGCAGCACCAGCGGCGCCAGCTCGGTCTTAATCTCGATGACGGCGTTGGCAAACGCGTCCTGGCGCGTCTCGTAGGCCGGCTCGCTCTCGTAAATCTTGGAGGAGTTGGACACGCAGGTGAGTGGAATCTCGGCGATCATCTCGCGTGCAGCGCGGATGTTGTCGCAGCGATGCCCCAGGTTGGAGCCCACGGCCACAAACGCGCGGCGCGGCTGCGGCTTGGCAACCGCCCAGTAGCCGTTCAGGAACTGCGCAAAACCCGCGGCGTCGTGCACGCGCACGATGTTGGCACCGGCCTGGATGGCGCCCAGGCACACGCCAAACGTAGCGGCATCGCGCTCGGCGGCCTCGGTCACGCCCGAGACGGCGCCCACAAAGCGCTTTCGCGACACGGCGCACATGAGCGGATAGCCCAGTGACGCCATCTTGGCAGTCTCGCGCTGGATGACGATGTCCTCGTTAGCCGACTTACCAAAGCCCGGGCCAGGATCAATGCAGATGCGGTCGCGCGACACGCCGGCATGGATGAGCGTGCGGGCTTGGTCGGACAGAAAGCCCATGACGCGGCGCATGATGGGCGCCGAATCGGGCAGGGTGAAACGGCGGAGCTGCGAGGTGGGCACGTAGGCTTCCTCGCGGCGGGCGCTGCGGCGCATCATGGCGGCCAGGCGATCATTGGACTCCGATGCGGCCTCGGTGGCTGCGGGCGCGGCCTCGGGCGCGGGCGCGACGGTCTCGGCGGCAGCAGCCTGCTCGGCGGCCGGCGTCTCCTGCTTCTGCTCGTCCGTGGGCTCCGGCGCGGGCTCCGGATCGCCAAACGGCAACGAGGGCTGCACCACGCCGCCCGGAAGCTTGGCCTCCGGCTTAGGCTCGCCCAGCAACTTGCCGCGACGGCGGCGAGCCGGCTTCTCGGCCTCACGCGCGGCCTCGGCAGCCGCCTCGCGCGCCTTCTCGGCAACAAACGCCGCTGCCGAGGTATCGAGCTGCACCGTTGCGTGCGTGCGGGTGGGCGCGGCGACCTCGCCGGCATGCATCACGATGACGCCGCAGGTGCTCGTCTTAACAAACTCGACCATCTTGGGGTCGGTGAAGCCGGTCACGTCGTTGACGATCGAGGCGCCGCAGCGCACGGCTGCCTTGGCAACCGCCACATGACGCGTGTCGATCGAGACGATGGCGCCCTCCTTGGCCAGCGCGCGCACCACGGGCAGCACGCGGCGCGCTTCCTCATCGGGATTGACCGGGGTAAAGCCGGGGCGCGTGGACTCGCCGCCCACGTCGATGATGTCGGCGCCGGCGTCGAGCATCGCCAGGCCATACTCGATCGCGGCATCCGGGTCGAAGTGCTCCCCGCCGTCGCTAAACGAATCGGGCGTCACGTTGAGGACGCCCATGATGCGCGGACGGTCAAAGCTGAGCTCGTACTTTCCGCACCGCCATGTCTTGCTGTCGTTCGCCATGAACATCCTCCTAAAATGCCCACGCCGCCGAGCCTGGGGAGCTGGCGGCGGGGTCGCTTTGCACTCAGTCTTTCTATTGTATCCGCGCGCGCGGGCTAGAACGCAAACGCGGCCGCGATGTCGCAAGAAATCAGCAGGTCGGCATTTGCATCCTGATCGGTGGGAGCAAGATTGCAAATGGCCAGCGTATCGCCGGTAAAGTAACGCGTAAGGCCTGCCGCCGGATACACCACGAGCGAGGTCCCGCCCACAATGAGGGCATCGGCCGCGACGATGGCGGCAACGGCACCGGTCAACACATGCTCGTCGAGCGGCTCTTCGTAGAGCACTACATCGGGCTTGATGCGGCCGCCGCACGCGGGGCACGCAGGCACGCCCGCGGCGTCCTCGTGCTCGCGCGAGCAAATCCACTCGGCGCTATAGACCGCGCCGCACGACTGGCAAATGTTGCGATGAACCGATCCGTGCAGCTCGAACACGCGCTGCGAGCCGGCCGCCTGGTGCAGACCGTCGATATTTTGCGTCACCACGGCGTCGAGCTTGCCGGCGCGCTCCAGCTCGGCCAGCTTGGTGTGGCAGCGGTTGGGCTTGGCGCCAAGCGCGATCATCTTGGTGCGGTAAAAGTCGAAGAACTCGGCAGGATGCGCCTCGTAAAAGCTATGCGACAGCATGGTCTCGGGCGGATAGGCAAACTGCTGGTGATACAGGCCGTCCACGCTGCGGAAATCGGGGATGCCACTTGCCGTGGAAACACCAGCGCCGCCAAAGAAGACCACGCGCTTGTGGGTGTCAAACAGATCCGCCAGGGCGGCGGAGGCCTGCCTGGGGTCCGATATTGCCTGAGTCATATGAGTCCTCCGTCCTTGTTAATCGGGCAGCGTTGAGCGACGTCCCAGCATGCAGCCTTTAAGTCAGCATGCACGGAGCCCACCCCGCCCTTATTGCGTTAATCTTAAGCCTGCCAACCCCGTCGAAAGGACACCATGCCTCAGACTTACACCTTTGCCTCGTGGAACGTTAACGGCCTGCGCGCCGTGCTCAAAAAGGACCCGAGCTTTATTCAGATCGCGCAAGAACTCGACGTCGATATCTTGGCGCTGCAAGAGACCAAGTTGCAAGAAGGCCAGGTGCAGGTCGACCTGCCCGGCTATCACCAAACCTGGAGCTACGCCGAGCGTAAAGGCTATTCGGGCACTGCGGTCTTTAGCCGCCAGGAACCGCTGCGCGTGCTGCACGCCGACGCGCTGCTACCCTACGCCGGCGAGGGCGAGGCGGCCGAGCTCGTCGCCCAAGCCGCAACCGAGGGCCGCGTCTGCACGCTGGAGTTCGACAAGTTTTGGTTTGTGGATGTCTACACGCCCAACGCGCAAAATGAGCTCGCGCGCATCGATGTGCGCATGGCCTGGGATGATGCCTATCGCGGCTTTTTGAGCGCGCTTGAGCGCGAGACCGGCAAGCCCGTCGTAACCTGCGGCGACTTTAACGTGGCACACGAGGAGATCGACCTTAAGAACCCCAAGTCCAACCGCGGCAACGCCGGCTTTTCGGACGAGGAGCGCGGCAAGTTTACCGAGCTGCTCAACGCCGGCTTTACCGATACCTGGCGCACGGCTAATCCAGACGTCGAGGGCGTCTACAGCTGGTGGAGCTATCGCTTTAATGCCCGCAAGAACAACGCCGGCTGGCGCATCGATTACTTCTTGGTAAGTGATTCAATCGCCAATACCGTGCGCGACACCGGTATCCGCGGCGATATCTTCGGCAGCGACCACTGCCCCGTCACCCTCACGCTAGAGCTCTAGCGCCAAGCAATTCCTGGGGGACAGAGGAAAACAGATCATGTGACCCCTCTCCCCCTATAAGTTGCGGTGGAATAGTTCCTGTTTGGGCAGCAAATAGCCAAAAACGAGAACTATTCCACCGCAAGTTCGTGAGGAAACGCGAAATGCCTTACAGCCCGTATTTCACGACGACACGGTTAATGCGACGGCACCAGGGCTTGTACAAGGCGGCCAAAAACACGCAGGTCGCGAGTCCGTGCGTGATATCGAACGGCACGGCGGTGGCAAGACGTGCCACGGCACCTGCCCAAGTAAGCGGCTGTACAAAACCAATGATGTCGTAGGCGTTGATCACAACGCCGTACAGCAAACCCGAAGCAAAGCCGTAGGTCAGCAGCGCCGGCATACGCACGGTGCCATCGGCGCGGTCGAATGCACCCGCATACGCCAGCGCACCGCCAACGTATCCCACGAGCCCCCAGGCATACATCTGCCACGGCGTCCACATGCCCTGCCCAAAAAAGAAATTGCTGGTCAGCGCCGCCAACGCACCGACCATAAAGCCGTTACGACGACCGAGTGTCGCCCCGGCGATAATGGCGATGGCACTCACGGGTTTAAAGTCGGGAATGGGTCCAAACAGGATGCGCCCCGCCGCCGCCAGCGCCGCCAGCACCAGCGTGGGCATAATCTGACGCAGGCCTGGACGCGATGCCTCATAGCCCGCAAAGAACAGCGCAAGCACCAACGCCACCACAACCAGCATGGCCAACGCTGCCTGCTCAACACCCGCCAGCAACGCGGCAGCCATCACCGCCGGCACCGCCAACAACAGCGGGATCTCCAGTTTTGCAAGCAAACGCGAGAAACGACAGTCCGTCATCCCATCACGCCCTATAGAACACGTTGTCGGCAAAGAAGTCGGCCGGGGACTCCATGCAGGCAATCTCGCCGTCAAACATCATGGCGACGTCGTCGGCTACCTGCTCGGCAAAGTCCAAATCGTGCGTAGCCATGATGACGGTGCCGCCAGCCTTCGCATGGTCACGCAGGGCGCGGGCGATGGTGCGGCGACTCTCCAGGTCCAAGCCCTTCGTGGGCTCGTCAAGCAGCAGCAGCTCGGGGCCGATCAGCAGCAGCTTTGCCAGTGCGAGCAGCTGGCGCTGTCCGCCCGAAAGATCGTACGGATGGCGTCCATCCAGACCCGACAACCCCAAGCTCGCCGCACGCTCCCGCGCCAAGTTCTCGTCATATCCGCAGGTCGAGGCCCATTCCATCAGCTCATCGCGAACCGTCTCGGCAACCAGCAATGCTTTGGGATTCTGAGGCAGCAGCGCCGCCGAGGCCGCTCCGCGCACCATGCGGCCGCGCTGCAGCTTGGCGGTCTTCGCCAGCACCGAGAGTATCGTCGACTTACCGCATCCGTTGCCGCCCACGATCGCATGCACCGCACCGGCCGAAAACGACGCATCGAGCCCGCGCAGCACCCAGCCGGACGCTCGATCGTAGCGAAACCAGCCTTCCGACAGGGTGGTAGCCGACCCGCCGTGCATTTTTTGGAGTATTCTGCTTCCATCCGTGCGCGAGAAGGCTTCCAAGCCGTTCTCGAGCGACGTTTGCGCCACAAATTCGGACGATTTGTCCAATTCCAAACTTTTTTTCGCGCTCGATACGTCCCCGGGCGGCTCCAGAGAGCCCAAATTGTCCTCACGCCTGCTGAATACTCCGTTTTTTGCACATCGGATGGCACCCCACCCCAACGTGTCATCGGAAAACAGCGATTCTCGGCATACCAAAGAAGCCATATCCGCCGCCTCGTGCACGCGGCCATCCTCAATCCGGTACGCACACGTCGCGTATTCGAGCATTGGGCGCGGCTGATGCGTCGCCACAACAACCGTGCAGCCCAGCTCGCGATTCACACGAAACAGCGCGTGCAGGAAATTCTTCTCGGCAACGGGATCGAGCTGAGACGTGGGCTCGTCGAGCAGCAGCACGCGCGGGCGCAGCGCCAGGACGGCGGCAAGCGACAGCAGCTGCTTGCGGCCACCCGAAAGCGTATCGGTATCACGATGAAGCCAGTCCTCCAGACCAAAGAAATAGCTGGTCTCGGCAACACGGCGGCGCATCTCGTCGCGCGACACACCCAGATTCTCTAGGCCAAACGCCATCTCGTGCCACACGGTCTCGCACACAATCTGGTTCTCGGGATCCTGAAACACATAACCCACGCGCTCTGCCGATGCCCGCACGTCCATGTCGGCAACGTTCTCGCCCAGCACGCGCGCATCGCCAGTGCGCTCGCCCGCTGGAGCGATCTCGGGCTTGAGCAGCGACAGCAGCGTCGACTTGCCCGAACCGGTACCGCCAACAAGCAGTGCAAACGCACCTTGGGAAACACGCCAATCAAGCCCCTCGAGCACCGGTGCCTTGACCCCGGGATAGGCAAAACTAAGGCCTCGCACCTCAATCGCCGGCGCGGCCGAGCCATATGCCACACCCGCCGCCGAGCTCCTATCAAACCGAGCCATCAGCCAAACCTCTTCTCATCAATCGCGTGCAACGCGCAAGGCAACACCATCCAGGCGGCGTACACGACATAGCCTGGCCACGGCGCCGGCACCGAGAGCTGCGGATAAAACGAATACTGCGTCGTCGCGGTCGCCGCCACGGCCACCGCGGCGGCACCAAACAGCGCGAGCCCGACCAGCGCGGCAACGTCGCTGCGCCCCAGTCGATACCGCGCATACGTCGTACGACGTGTCGCGGCACCCCACCCGCGCGAGCGCATCGCGTCCGCGCGCTCCAGCGAATCTTCCATGCCCCAGCCCATCAACACGCTCGACGCCCGCAGGCGCGATCGCACGGGATCGGTGGGCGCGCGGCCCGGCACATCAATCGCATCCTGCACCGCCAGCACCGTACGACCGCGGCGTAAAAACTGCGGGATAAGCCTCATGCACATCGAGATCATGAGCGCGATCACCGGTGCGGCATTGCCCAGCAGCGCGAGCACCTTGTCGTATTCGAGCATCGACGCCGCGGCCTCAAACCACAGCACGCTCGCCACAAACAGCCCGCCCATGCACAGGCCGTATACCATGCTTTCCAGATACACCGCGCGCATGCCAATACGGAACAGCTCCGTCGAGCCCGAGGCGCTAAACAGCGGATTGACCAGCGCGATAATCAAAATCACCGGCAGCTGCCAGCGGAGTGCGCCCAGCGTGCGGGCAGCCCCACGCGTCACAAATCCATACGCCAGCCCGCCCGCAAGCGACAGCGCAATCAGCACCGGCTGCATCGAGAACATGGCGAGCCCCAGCGTCAGCACTATATAGAGTGCCGGCACAGCCGGATGCGACATCGAGAACGCCGCGACGGGCTCGCCGCCAAACTCCTCTTGTATGTTGTCCACGGGCACCCCCGTCCCCTCGCTCAAACGACAGCTCCGCAGCACCGCCAACGCCGCACGCAAGCAGCGCAAACGCCACGACGGCGGCGCAAGCCCCAACCGCCGCAAACCAATCGCTACGCGCTCAACATATGCCTGCGGTATCATATTGCGCCGTGTATCGTTTCCAAACACACGTCTCTATAACGTAACAGGAGATCACATGAACGCAACCGCAATTATCCTCGCTGCCGGCGAGGGCACCCGCATGAAGTCGAACCACTGCAAGGTTTCGCACAAGATCCTGGGTAAGCCCATGGTCCAGTGGATCGTCGACGCCACCATCAAGGCCGGCTGCAGCCGCGTCGTGGTCGTCATCGGCAGCCACGCCGACGAGATGCGCGCCCTCATCGATGGCGCCTACGCCAACAGCGCCACCAAAGTCGAGTGCGTCGAGCAGACCGAGCGCCTGGGCACCGGCCATGCCGTCAAGGTCGCGCTCGAGGCCTGCGGCATCGCGCAAGGCCCCGTCGTCGTGCTCAACGGCGACCTGCCGCTCATCACCGCCGACACCGTCGCCAAGTTCGCGCAGACCGTCGCTACCGGCGAGCTCGCCTGCACCGTCATGACCATGACCCCGCCCGACCCCTTCGGCTACGGCCGCATCAAGCTGGGCGCCGACGGCCAGATCGAGCGCATCATCGAGCAGAAGGACTGCACGCCCGAGCAGGCCGCCACGCTGCTGGAGTGCAACGCCGGCTGCTACGCCTTTGACGGCGCGCAGCTCGCCGCCCACATTAACGAGATCGGCAACGACAACGCGCAGTCCGAGTACTACCTGCCCGACATGCTCGAAATCCTCAAGGGTCACGGCCAGGCGGTCTCCATCTTCCACTGCGATGACTACCGCGACGGCCTGGGCGTCAACAGCCGCATTCAGCTCGCGCAGCTCACCGCCATCGCGCGCGACCGCATCAACGAGCACTGGATGGCCGAGGGCGTCACGTTCATCGATCCCACGCAGGCCTGGATCGGCCCCGACGCCGTTATCGGCCGCGACACCGTCGTGTGGCCGCAGACGCATCTGATCGGCCACGTCACCGTGGGCGAGGAATGCCAGCTCGGCCCCAACAGTCGCCTCACCGACACCACCGTCGGCAGCGGCTGCACCATCGATGAGACCATCGCCATCGAGGCCGTCATCGAGAACGGCGTCGACTGCGGCCCGCGCGCCTACCTGCGCCCGGGCACCCACATGCTCGACGGCTCCAAGGCCGGCACGCACGTGGAGATCAAGAAGTCCACGATCGGCGAGGGCTCCAAGGTGCCGCACCTGTCCTACATCGGCGACACCACCATGGGCTCCGGCGTCAACGTGGGCGCGGGCTCTATCACCTGCAACTACGACGGCGTCCACAAGCACAAGACCGTCATCGGCAAGGATGCCTTCATCGGTTCCGACACCATGATGGTCGCGCCCGCCCAGATCGGCGACGGCGCGCTCGTGGCCGCCGGCTCCGTCATCACCGAACCGGTCCCGGCCGACGCACTTGGCCTGGGTCGTGCCCGTCAGGTAAATATTGAGGGCTGGGCCGCCGATTATCGCCGCCGTCTGCACGAGGACGACGAGGCATAACGTTTTATCAAGCACAAAAGGAGCTGTTCCATGGGGACGGCTCCTTTTTCTATCGTGACCTGCGCGACCGGATGAGTGGTCGGTTCGTGTCCGTTGACGGTAAAGACGTTATCAAGACCCGATTAACCCCGTCGCGCGGTTACAATGCAACAAGGCATCTATATGGCATTCGATATAAAGGAGAAGGGTAATGCCGATTAATGATCCCGAGAAGTCGGAGAATATGCGCAAGTCCATCCGCGTGTATTCCGGTTCCTCCAACCGTCCCCTCGCTCAGAAGATCGCTGAGTACCTTGGGGTCGAGCTTTCGGGCCTTACGCTAAAGCAGTTCGCCAACGGTGAGATTTACGCCCGCTACGACGAGACCGTCCGCGGCGCCGACGTCTTCCTGATTCAGTCCGTGGCCGGCGGCAACGTCAACGACATGCTCATGGAGCTGCTCATCGCCACCGACGCTGCCAAGCGCGCATCCGCCCGCTCCATCACCGCCGTTATCACCCACTACGGCTATGCCCGCCAGGACCGCAAGGCCGGCCCGCGCGAGCCCATCACCGCCCGCCTCGTCGCCAACCTGCTCGAGCGCGCCGGCGTCAACCGCATCATCACCCTCGACCTGCACCAGGGCCAGATCCAGGGCTTCTTCGATATCCCGGTTAACCACCTGTCCGCGCTGCCGCTGTTTGGCCAGTACTACAACGACATGCACTTCGACACCGACAACCTGGTTGTCGTCTCCCCCGATGTGGGCCGCGCCAAGGCCGCCAAGAAGCTGTCCGACATGCTCGGCTGCGACCTGGCCATCGCCCACAAGGGCCGTCCGCGCCACAACGCCGCCGAGGTCATGGGCATCATCGGTGACATCAAGGGCAAGACCTGCATCATCAACGACGACATGATCGACACCGCTGGCACCCTGTGCGCCAACGTCAAGGAGCTCAAGGCTATGGGCGCTGGCGACATCTACGTCTGCGCCACCCACGGCATCTTCTCCGGTCCGGCCATCGAGCGTCTGAACGACGCCCCGATCGTCGAGTGCCTCGTCACCGACGCCATTCCCGTCGAGGTCGGCGGCAAGATCAAGACCATCTCGGTCGCCGAGGAGTTCGCTCAGGCCATCTCCGCCGTTTACCACGAGGAGCCCGTCTCCACGCTCGTCGGCGGCGACTTCGCGCTGTAATCCAGCGTGCATCTCATCATCTTTGGTGTTTTTAAAGGGTCGGAAGCTCGCTTCCGACCCTTTTTCTACCCCTCGACAACCTTCCCTGGACAATTAGTTCAGATACGTATTTTTTTAAAGCTCCAAAGGCCGTTCTGAGCCTTCTGAGCTCCCCGGCGAACGCCATACTGCCCAAAGCTCATCGCTTTCGAGTACGACCGCCGCATATTTACCCTCAAATCGCCCTCGAAAGCCCTTAGAAACGCCTCGAACGCCCGCCGTCTTATACGTATCTGAACTAACTGTCCAGTAGCTATCGTCAACCTTCGCGGCAGAGCTCAATTTCCTGCAATCCCCTCAACCGATTCCACCGATTTCATAACACCCAGCCGTTCATGGCGCGCAGCGCCCCGCTGAGCGAAAAGAACGGTATGGCGGTCGCATTCTGCCGCCAACTTAGTACGTTATAGCTATGACGACCGTGATTTCACATCTCTCCGCCCTCCGCGCAATTCGTCGCGCACGACGGGCGTACTCTGCCCTACCCTGGGACTCCGTTGATAGCGAACAGCAAGCACAGGCCTTGGCTGGCTGCATTCCCAACAATGACGCGATAGACTTTGGCGCACTTTCGATACTCGACGCCTGGAATGAAGATGATTCCGAACTGCTCGATCTTCTCGTTTCAAACGAAGACAACAGGCGCCCCGACAAGCGACTTCTTCAGCATATTCTCTCCACTCCTCTTCCTGAAGGTGCAATTATGCACGTCGAGGCCGACATCTACGCAACGTCTCCTGCCATGACAGCCATGCTTTGTTCCAAAAATGAATCAGTCGCCAAAACCTTGATGCTCCTTATGGAGCTGCTCGGAACCTACTCCCTTCCTCCCGGGGCAACATACCCCATTGCCTATGACGACATCTGGCCCAAGGGCGATGACTACGAAGCGATGGACGACCTCGATTGCCGGGGCGACCAGTCGGCGACCGAACAGCAGAACGAAACCCGCTACGAACAGGCACACTACAAATGCGAGCCCGCCACGACCATCGAAGATCTCGAGGCGGTCGCACACTTCGCCAAAAGTAGCTCATACACCTCGTTTCGCACGGCAGTCAAACTTGCCCGACCCGAATCTGCATCCCCAGCCGAATCCCTAATGTTTGCCGTTCTCGGAGCGCCCATGCGCTTTGGAGGATTCGGATGTTGCAGTCTGCCCATGGGAGGAGATCGGAAGAGCACACGTCTGAACTCCAGTCACACCATAGGAT
>CALLFD010000182.1 GCA_937997605.1 uncultured Collinsella sp.
TTTCATGGTATCAAAGGGTCAGCGCGCTAGCGGGCGTTTATATAATCTATGGAGCTCGCAGAGGCAAACCGATAAGAAAGGACGTCATGCAGCCCAAAGCCGCACGCAACATACCCATCGAAGCACTGCGTTTGGTCGCGGTCGCCGGCATCGCGGTGTTCCACACCTTTCAGTGGACCTTCCAAGCCGTCTGCGTCGGCGCCGTGGAATATGCCCCACTTGCGATGTCCCCCTATTCCGGCGTGCTCGGTTTTATTAACCTGCTTGGCTGCTGGGCCAACGAGGTCTTCTTTATGATCTCGGGCTATTTTCTCATCGCCTCGGCCGCGAGTGCTTGGGACGGTGGGGCAACGTGGAAGTCGCAAATGCAACGGACGGCGCAGCGCCTGGGCAAGGTCGTTATGCCCACTGCGTTTTATTGCCTCGTGGCGCTCGCGTGGTCCACGGTCGTCTCCCCCATTCCCGACGTTACCCTCAACACGCAGTACTGGTTCACGCTAGGCCTTGAGTTTATCTGGGTCTATGCCGCCACGGTCTTCATGGCGCCATGGTTTGGACTGGCTAAGAGTCGACTCCCCCAGAAAACCTACAAGACGACGGTCATCGCCGTTGGCATCCTCGCATTTGTTGTTAACGGGTATTTAGCCGCCATGAGTGCGACAAGCGCCGGCGAGTTTTCTTGGCTCCAGAAACTCATGAGCGCTACCACGTACGTAGTCGCGTTTTTGATCGGCGGACTGCTCCGCGACGTTACCGATGTCATGGATTCGGACAGGGCGGGCGCCTTGGGCATGCGCTCGCTCGTAACGGTTTTGGTGCTCACCATCATCCTGGAAGGCGAACTCTCCTTCACCGGCAGCCTCACGGCGATGGCAGCCCTCTCCTACAAATCAACCTCGTTGATATCGTTTGCCCTCGCTGCCGCCTCTCTGCTCTTTGCGGCGACCCGCTGCAGTGCCTCAGGCAATCCACGGACCGCAGGTGTCATCGTCACCTTATCGACCGCCACGCTCGGTTTCTATGTGATGCAATCGCTCACCAGTAGCCTGTGGCGTCCCGTCTTCAATACGTTGCTCGCAAACATACTGATCAGCCAAAACAGCCCGGCAGCTATATGTATCATCACGGGTATCGTCATTAGCATCGTCTTTGCTCTGGCACTTCTCATCATCGATGCAGCTAGAAGTCTTATCGAACGCAAGCTCAAGCGGCAATAGACACGCTGCCGCCAGACGCTAAAGCCGCTACAGCCGTGGCAGGTTCCTGCGTTTTATTCAAAGCTTGCCGCCAAGGTGCGCCGAGCCTTTA
>CALLFD010000183.1 GCA_937997605.1 uncultured Collinsella sp.
TGATCGTCTCCTTCTTGTACAGATAACGAGCCAGCTCGTGGAGCTTGAACTTGTTTTCCTTGAGGATCTGCAGGGCGCGGTCGTGAGCATCCTCGATCAACTTGGCGACAATTGCGTCCACGCGCTCGGCCGTACCGGGAGCGCAGGTGAGCGACGTGTCCTGGTTGAGGTACGCATTCTGAACGGTGCCGAGCGCCATCATGCCAAACTCATCGGACATACCAAAGCGCGTCACCATGTTGCGGGCGAGCTTGGTGGCCTGCTCGATATCGTTGGCGGCACCGGTCGTCATCTCGCCAAAGATGAGTTCCTCAGCCGCACGGCCGCCGCAGTAGACGGAGAGCTTGTCCAAGACTTCCTGGCGCGTCGTCAGGAAGCGCTCGTCCTCCTCGACCTGCATGGTATAGCCTAGAGCGCCGCTCGTGCGCGGCACGATGGTGATCTTGGTAACCGGCGCGGAACCCTTTTGGCGGGCAGCGACGATGGCATGGCCGATCTCATGGTAGGAAACGACCTGCTTCTCGTGGTCGGAAAGCACCGTGGACTTACGCTGCTGGCCGGCAATGACGACCTCCACCGACTCCTCGAAGTCGTCCTGGGTAGCACGCTTGCGACCCTCGCGAACGGCGCGCAGGGCGCCCTCGTTGATGATATTGGCCAGGTCGGCGCCCGAGGCACCGGGCGTGGCGCGGGCAATCGCGGTCAGATCGATCGGCGGCTGGGTCTTCACACTCTTGGCGTGGAGCTCGAGGATGTTCTTGCGGCCGGTCAGGTCGGGCAGTTCGACGGGGATGCGGCGGTCAAAACGACCGGGGCGCAGCAGCGCCGGATCGAGACTGTCGGGACGGTTGGTTGCGGCAAGAACAACGATACCCTTGTGGTTATCGAAGCCGTCCATCTCGGTCAGCAGCTGGTTGAGCGTCTGCTCGCGCTCGTCGTTACCACTAAAGCCGCCACCATCGCGCTTCTTGCCGATCGTATCGATCTCGTCGATAAATACGATACATGGGGCCTTTTCCTTAGCCTGCTTAAACAGGTCGCGTACCTTGGCGGCGCCACGGCCGACGAACATCTCGACAAACTCAGAACCCGAAATGCTAAAGAATGGCACGCCCGCCTCGCCGGCAACAGCCTTGGCAAGCAGGGTCTTACCGGTACCCGGAGGGCCAACAAGAAGAGCGCCGCGCGGCAGTTTGGCGCCGATTTCCTCGTAGCGCTGCGGTTTCTCCAGAAAGTCAACGACCTCCTTGAGAGACTCCTTGGCCTCTTCCTGGCCAGCGACGTCCTTAAAGGTCACGCCCACATCCTTGGAAGCGATCACGCGTGCACCGGACTTGCCCAGTCCGCCGCCGCCAAAGCCACCGCCCCCAAAGTTCATCGACGGGCCGTCATCGCCCATAGCCTTCTTCATACGGCGGTTGAGCCACCAACCGATGAGGAAAAAGATGGCCATGGGAAGAATGAGCGTAAGCAGGTAGTAGGTCATCAGACCCGAGTTTTTATCGGGAACGACCGACTCCAGGGACGCACCGGATTCAAGCACGCGATCGGTAAAACCCGCGTCATTCGGCACACCGGTCGTCTTGTAGGCGATGTTCTCGTCCTCGCCCTTCTTGGTGTAATAAATCGTGTAATCGTCCGTGTTGTACTCGACCTTGTCGACGCTCTTCTTATCGAGTGCTTTGACAAACGTCGAGTAATCGGTCTTCGTAATCTGCTGCGTGTGACCGATGTTGGGGAACAGAACGGTCGAGAGCACGAGGTAGACGACGAAGGCGATGAGCACGTAGAGGATCATATTCCGTCTACGTTTGTTGTCATCCATCTCCATCTGCTTGAACTCCATCTACTGGGGTTGATAATGCTATCTAGAATACCCAACCCGGACGGCGATAAACCGACGCCGGCCACGAAAGGACAGAGATGGCATCACTGGAAGTCGGCAAGGTTCAGATATATACGGGCGACGGCAAGGGCAAGACGACGGCTGCGCTGGGGCTCGCGCTGCGCGCCACGGGCTATGGACTTAACGTGCTTATGCTTCAGTTTGCCAAGAAGCTGCACTGCGCCGAGCATGATGCGGCACCACGCCTAGGGTTACGAATTGCACAGGCCGACCGCGACACGCCCGAGGCTTGCGCCGCACAGATCATGGAGCTCGCACGCGAGCAGATCTCACAGGTCGACGTTCTGATTTTGGACGAACTCGGCGAGGCCATGCGCCGCGGCTTCGTGACGCGTGAGGATGTCGAAGCGCTGATCGCGATAAAGCCCGCCACCACGGAGCTCGTGCTTACCGGCCGAGGTCTGCTGCCACTGGCCGATCTTGCCGACCTGGTCACCGAAATGCGCCCCATCAAACACTACTTCGACGAAGGCCTCCTAGCCCGCCAAGGCATCGAATACTAATTTATCCGAAGAGTAGTCATTGGGGACGTTCTTAAACGACTAGTCATTGGGGACAGTCTTATTGATGAAGAGCAACAAGCCACGACCTACATATCACGCCAACCGCTCGTGCCATTTGCGATCGTTGCCCGACCAAGGCCAACAGCTCTCACAATTTGATTGACCGTGAGACCCGATTTGCGCATTTTGCAAAGAACAGGTCTACGCTCGGTTGGAGTCATCGCCTTGATATCCGAAAGAGAGACAGGAGCTGCAATCTGTTTTGCGATTTCGAGTACTTTGTCGTCGAGAACACGAGGATGAGGCTCGGCATCATAAGGCGCGTTCTCAAGCCTATCATCAAGATAATGCCGATATTCCAGCGAACCGCCCACGAGGTCCAGCACTATACCTGGATCGCAAAACCCAAATCCGTCATAACCATACGCATATGCTCGATAGCTAGACCAGCGATATGTATCGACAGCGGAAACACCCGCCTTAACTGGGTTCATATGGATGTAGTCAGCGAGCGCAATTGCCTGCATATCATTCTCAACTGGAATGTTCTTAAACCGATCCTGGAACAAATGACCAACACGGTCAGTTTTGCGATTGAAATACTTAGCATATGAGGTAAGGATTCCACTCATGCATGATGAAATTCTCCCATGAGGGTCATCAACCATGAGATGAAAGTGATTCGACATGAGGCACCACGCCGTAACGCCAATACCATTGCCGACGAGTTTGCCCTCGAACAACGTGAGCATCCGATATCGATCCTCGTCGTCTTCAAAGATGCAAATGCCGCCATTTCCACGCGCGATAATGTGGTTATAGCCCGTCAACGAAACGACTCGACCCGTTCTTGGCATATCGCCCTCCCATCAAAAACCCACCGGGCAACATCTGATAGGCGCGGACGATCAAATTTGCTGAGCCCTTTCTGCCAGTTTACAAGGGCATGCAAGACAAACTGGATGAAAACCCGAAAATCGTGTCGCAAAGAGTGTCCCAAACGACTAGTCATTTAAGAACGTCCATTACAGTCGAAATTGTCAGCCCGGGACCGTCTCGGGCTACGATT
>CALLFD010000184.1 GCA_937997605.1 uncultured Collinsella sp.
TCGTATTCGTCCCCTGCGCAACATGTACCGCGCGCAGGCCGAGGGCATGTCCGAGAACAAGCTCAACGCTCTTATCGAGCGTTCGGCTGCCGAGGAGGACAAGAAGGACTCCAAGAAGAAGTAGCGTTTGCATACATACTTATCGCTAAGATATAAGGCGCGTCGTTTTTGCGGCGCGCCTTTTTACTGTTCTATAGATAGATGGAGTGGCACATGATTCGAGCTGCCCTGACGGTCGAAGAGGCTCTGGAGGGCATGAAGGCCCTGGAGCCCAAGATTAAAAACTACGCGCGCCTGGTCGTCCGCAAGGGCGTAAACGTCAAGCCCGGCCAGGAGGTCGTCGTTCAGTCTCCGGTCGAGTGCGCGCCGTTTGCGCGCGTGGTGGTCGCGGAGGCCTATGCTGCCGGCGCCGGCCACGTGACGGTCATTTGGGCCGATGATGCCGTGACGAGGCTTACGTACGAGCATGTCGAGAAAAGCTATTTTGAGCAGACGCCCGAGTGGAAGCGCATGCAGCTGGATTCCTTGGCCCAGGATGGTGCCTGCTTTGTCTTTATCGAGGGTGCGGATCCTGCGGCCCTCAAGGGCATCAATCCAGCCAAGCCGGCCGCGGCATCAAAGGCGAGGAATACGCAGTGCAAAGTTTTCCGCCGTGGACTGGATTACAACATCAATCCGTGGTGCATCGCCGGCGCTCCGGTCGTGGCTTGGGCGCACGAGGTGTTCCCAGGAGACGCCGATGAGGTTGCAATCTATAAGCTGTGGAATGCGATTCTGCACACCGCGCGCGCCGATGGCCAGGACCCAGAGAGCGACTGGGAACTCCATGACGCCGCATTCGAAAAGAACCTGCGTTTCCTGAACGACAATCGTTTCGACTACCTGCATTACACCGCGGCAAATGGAACCGATCTGACGATTGGCATGACGAAAGGTCACGAGTGGGCCGGCGGCAAGGGCAAGACGCCCGATGGGCACCCCTTCTTCCCCAACATTCCCACCGAGGAAGTCTTCACTTCGCCCGATCGCATGCGCGCCGACGGTATCGTGTACTCTGCCATGCCGCTCATCCACCACGGCAATAAGGTCGACGATTTTTGGATTAAGTTCGAGGGCGGCCGCGTGGTGGACTACGACGCCCGCGTGGGCAAGGCAACGCTCGCAAGTATCATCGATACTGACGAGGGCGCTGCTCACCTGGGAGAGGTCGCACTCATTTCCAAGAACACGCCGATCCGCGAAAGTGGTGTTCTGTTCTACGATACGCTCTATGACGAGAACGCTAGCTGCCATCTCGCGCTAGGTGTAGGTTTCCCCGAATGCATCGAGGGTGGGTATGACATGTCCAAGGAGGAGCTCCTGGAGCATGGCGTTAACGTCTCGAGCACGCACGTCGATTTTATGATCGGCACGGACGACATCGATATTACGGGCATTACGCCTGATGGACGTGAAGTTGTGATTTTCCAGAACGGCCAATGGAGTTGGGAATAGTCCCAGACCGTGGTACAATGCCACCCGCGGGCCGTTAGCTCAGCTGGCAGAGCAGGGGACTTTTAATCCCAAGGTCCAGGGTTCGAACCCCTGACGGCCCACCATGGAATAGAAAGCGATCAACTCCGGTTGGTCGCTTTTTTGTTGCCGGTGCACGGGTTCGAACCCGTCGGGGCGCGGAGCTGAGTAAACGCGTGAGCGTTTGCCAGCGCAGCGCGCAAGGCGCGAAAGCGCCGCAGCGGCCGCCTGCGAAGCAGGCTGAACCCCTGACGGCCCACCCAAAGATTGTTGAGACGGTCAACTTCGGTTGGCCGTCTTTTTTGTTGCCGGTGCACGGGTTCGAACCCGTATCTATCTATATATAAGAACGCTTGGCGAACAAAACCCGCCTTTTACCGATGGGAAACAAATATCTGATGCCTTTGGAGTAAAGTAGCGCTCCAGAGATGACCGATGTCTCAATACTCATAAAACAGCTGGTCATCGCCAATATCAGAAGCCAATGCTTCAGTTTTAACCTCAGTGATGCGACTGAGGGCCCTATTCATTTGTGAACAAAATATGGAGTGCGCGATTCCCGCCCGCGGGGCCCCTCCGGTCTGGCAATATATCTCCTTGCCGCGCGGCCCGGTGGAACCG
>CALLFD010000185.1 GCA_937997605.1 uncultured Collinsella sp.
TGCTCGTCTACATTAAGCAGCGCTACCCCAACTACAAGCAGATCTTCATCACCGAGAACGGCATGGGCTACAAGGACCCCTACAAGAACGGTTTTGTGGACGACCAGCCGCGCATCGACTACATCGAGCAGCACCTGCGTTGGCTGCTCAAGGCCATGGAGGTGGGCGTCAACGTGGGCGGCTACTTCCTGTGGAGCCTGCAGGATCAGTTCTCCTGGACCAATGGCTACAACAAGCGTTACGGCTTCTTTTACGTTGACTTTGAAACCCAGAAGCGCACGCCCAAGGCAAGCGCCTACTGGTACAAGCACGTGGCGCAGACCCGTCGTCTGGACTAGTGGCTGGCGGGGTTGCCCGCTCACACAACCTGTCCCCATTTCTCAGCCGGGGGCGGCACGTCACACGGCGCGCCGCCCCCGGTCTTTTTGTTTTTGGGCTGGTCGGGAGCCGTTTGTCTCGATCTGTAACATCTAGCCGAGTTTTTGGGTCCCAGCTGTTACAGATTGAGACGAACAGGATTGCTCTTTCCGAAGAATCTAAATCTGTAACACGTAGCCCGCTTTTGACCGTCTACCTGTTACAAATCGAGACAAACGGAGTAGGACCTAACCCCGTATGTCCCTAACAGTCGAGCGTTCGACCAGCGTACTCGGCACATGAATCGCCTCGATAGACGAGCTCTCTCCAATCGCCGCCTCAAACGCAAGCTTACCGACACCGCGCAAATCAAATCGCAGCGTCGTCAGCCGATTGTGAGGAACAAGTCCCTCGAGTGCGTCGTCGATACCAACCACGCTCACGTCGTCGGGCACGGACAGGCCCGCGTTCTCGAGCGCGGCGATAACGCCCAGCGCCATCTGGTCATTTGCCGCAAGCACGGCAGTCGGCGCCTGCGACCCGCCGGCAAGCACCTCGGCCGCAATCCGCTCGCCCATGGCGTACCCACTGTCCGCACTCCAATCGCCACGCAGCATCGGAGCGGCATCGACATGAGCACGACCCAGCGTATCGCGCCAACCGGCCTCACGAAAACGCGAGGAAATCGAGTTTTCCGGACCCGCCACAAACCGCATATTCGAGTGACCATGTTCCAGCAGATAATTGGTCAACAGCTCGCACGAACCATACTGGTCGGAGTCGATCGTCGTGCAGCGCGGATGCGCATACATGGACAGGATGACCGTTCGCACTCCCGGCTGGGGAACAAACTCCTCAAAATCGGGAGCCATGCGGTTCATGTTGAGAATCATGCCGTCGACGGGTCGCTCGACCATGCGGCGCGAGGCATCGGCAAGTGTATAGGGCTTGTCGCCGCCCATCTCGATCATAGTGACGGCAAAATCGTGCTCGCGCGCCGCTTGCATGATACCCTCGAGCGTCGCCAGGTTACCGACACGTGTGATGTTGTACATGCACAGGCCAATAGAACGATACGACCCGCCGCGCAACGCCGCTCCAGCAAAATTGGGACGAAAGCCCAGCTCTTCCATGGCGGCCAGCACACGCTTGCGCGTCTTTTCCGTCACGTTGGGCATACCGTTGACCACGCGAGACACAGTCTGGCGGCTCACGCCAGCGAGCGCCGCAACCTCTGCCGCGCTCGCCGAATGACCATTCCTTGTCTGCTGAGCCATGCCTTCCACGCTAACCTGCTTCCCAACTATTCCCCGCGCCCATGGCGCATCGTACATACATTGATAACGTGCTCATGATACCCGAGCCATATACCACAACATGAAAACTTCTGTCAATCAAAACCGCTTACCGAACAAATACAACCGTTCGCGGCTGTTTGAAGTTGTTTTGTTTCTATACATCCCAGCCGGATGTTAACGTGCTCATTGTCAAATGTTCACGTGCTCATTTTGGTTCTAATCATTTTAAGATAGTGTTTATCGGGCTTTTTCACCGCTGAACGCTAACCAGGGAGCCTCCTGAGCGCAAACGCACAATATCGAACAGCGAGACGAGAGGGTGTATGCATATGTCTTTGCTAAACCGCGTACAGCAGCTGCCGAAGGGCTTTGTTTGGGGCGCCGCAACCGCCGCGTACCAAACGGAAGGTTCCACGAAGGTGGCAGGCAAGGGTAAGACCATGTGGGACGATTACCTTGTCGCCCAGGGTCGCTTTTTGCCCGACCCGGCCAGTGATTTCTACAACCGCTACGAGGAGGATATCCGCCTTTCTGCCGAGCATGGACTCAACGCCATCCGTGTGTCCATCGCCTGGACCCGCATCTTCCCCAACGGCGACGATGCCGAGCCCCTCGCCGAGGGCGTTAAGCACTACCACGAGCTGTTCGCCTGCTGCAAAAAGTATGGCGTCGAGCCCTATGTGTCCCTGCATCACTTTGACTCCCCCGCCGCCCTGTTCAACCAGGGCGACTGGCTCAACCGCAAGACCGTCGACGCCTATGTGCGCTATGCCGAGTTCTGCTTCCGCGAGTTCCGCGAGGTCAAGAATTGGTTCACCATCAACGAGCTCATCAGCCTCTCGCACTCCCAATACATCCAAGGCAACTTCCCGCCCAACCATCACTTTGATGTGACGAGCGGCATCCAGAGCCAGCACAACGAGCTCGTTGCCCACGCCCGCGCCGTCAACCTGTATAAGGATCTTGACGAGACCGAGCACCTGGGCGGACGCATTGGCATGGTCAACGTCCTGACGCCGGCATATCCTGCCACAGACTCGCCCGCCGACCAGCACGCCGCCGACCTGTACAACGCCTTCTACACCGACTTCATCATGGACGGCGCCTTCCTGGGTCACTACTCCGCGCGCACCCTCTCACTCATCAACGAGATTCTGCGTGCCAACAACGCCACGCTTACGGTTGAGGACAGCGACATGGAGGAGCTCGCCAAGGCGGCGCCCCGCAACGATATGTTCGGCCTCAACTACTATCAGTCGGCGTTTATCGCCGCCTACGATGGCGAGTCCACCAACAGCTTTAACGGCACCGGAGACAAGGGCACCTCGTGCTTTAAGTTTAAGGGCGTCGGGCAGCAGGTCGATATGCCGGGTATCCCCACCACCGACTGGGATTGGCTCATCTACCCGCAAGGCCTCTACGACACGCTCAAGCACATCAGCGCCACCTATCCCAACCTCCCCGTCATCTATATCACCGAAAACGGCCTGGGCCACAAGGACCCCGAGCCCGACGCAAACGGCATCGTCGCCGATCCCGAGCGCATCGACTTTGTCGACCAGCACATGGAGAAGGTGCTCCGGGCGCGCGCCGAGGGCGTCGACGTCCAGGGCTACTTTATCTGGAGCCTGCAGGACCAGTTCTCGTGGGCCAACGGCTATAACAAGCGCTACGGCCTGTTCTACATCGACTTCGACACGCAAAAACGCTACATCAAGCAGTCGGCACTCTGGTACAAGGAGCTCGCCGACACTATGGCGGACGCGCAGTAGCGCATCGCCTCGCTTTCCCCCGAGAGGGGAGCGGCCCTATGCGATACAAACCCAGCCGCTCCCCTCTCTCCCCCTGGGACCGACCCCGCCTGCACCCGGGCTTTTAGCAAGCGGGAGACCATATAGGTTTTCAACGTCCATGCCATTAAGATTTCATGCAAAGAGGAGCGTGAACTATGGAATCGATCGTTAAGTTCTTGGAGAAAGGTCAGCCGTACTTCGACAAGGTCTCTAAGAACATCTACCTTCAGGCCATTAAAGACGGCTTTTTGGCAGCAATGCCCATCATCCTGTCTTCTTCTGTCTTCCTGCTTATTTCGACCCTGCCGGGCGTTGTCGCCACGGTCGGCGGCTTTACGCTGCCCGACTGGTGGAACGTCGACGTCGTGAACTTCTGCAACAAGGTTTACAACTTCACGATGGGCGTCGTGGGCATCATGGTCGCCGGCACCACCGCAAGCGCGCTGACCGGCTCCAAGAACCGCCGCATGCCTGCCGGCAAGGCCATCAACGCCACGAGCACCATGGTCGCCGCCATGTGCGCTATGCTCATCTTGGCCGTTACCCAGACGAGTGCCAAGATCGACGGCGCCGATGTCTCGGTGTTCTTTACCGACAACATGGGCACCAAGGGCCTACTGAGCTCCTTTGTCGCCGCATTTGCCACGGTCAACATCTATGCCTTCTGCATTAAGCGAGACATCACCATCAAGCTGCCCAAAGAAGTCCCCGGCGCCATCGCCCAGAACTTCCGCGACATCTTCGCCTTCAGCTTCTCCATCCTGTTTGTCGCCGTCATCGACGTTATCTGCCGCACCTGCTTGGCCGTCCCGTTTGCCAACGTCATCTCCACGCTGGTGAGCCCGCTGTTCGCCGCTGCCGATTCCTACGCCGGCCTCGCCCTCATCTGGTTCATGATCCCGCTGTTCTGGTTCATGGGCATCCACGGCCCCTCGGTCGTTAAGCCTGCCCTCAACGCCGCGCTGTTTGGCAACATCACCACCAACCTCGCCACGCTGCAGGCCGGCGGTCACCCCGCCCTCGCCCTGACCGAGAACTTCGGTAACTACATCGGCGAACTCGGCGGCACCGGCGCCACGTTCATTGTCCCGATCATCTTCCTGCTCTTTATGCGCTCCAAGCAGCTCAAGGCCGTCGGCAAAGCCTCTGTCGTACCCGTGATGTTCGCCGTCAACGAACCGCTGCTGTTCGCCGCGCCCATCATCCTCAACCCGTACTTCCTGATCCCGTTCCTGTTTGCCCCCGTGGCCAACGTCCTCATTGGTAAGTTCTTCATCGACTTTTTGGGCATGAACGGCTTTATCTATGCCATGCCGTGGGCACTCCCCGGACCGATCGGCACCTTCATCGACACCAACTTCCAGCCGATCTCTCTGGTCCTGGTTGTCGTCCTGCTGGTCGTTGACTTCTTGATCTACTACCCGTTCTGCAAGGCCTACGACAACGTCCTGTGCAAGCAGGAGGCCGAGACCCTGGCCGAAGAAGAGGCCGAGGAGACCAAGACCGTCAAGACCGCTGACGCCCCCGCCGTTGAGGCTCCTGTTGTCGAGACCGCTTCTGCCACTGAGGCCTCCGCAGCTCCGTCCGCCCTTAAGGGCAAGGATCTGAGGGTTCTGGTTCTGTGCGCTGGCGCCGGCACCTCTGCACTGCTCGCCAACGCGCTTAAGGAAGGCGCCGACGAGCTGGGCATCGACATTACCGCCAACGCCGGTGCCTACGGCAGTCACTACGCCATCATGGACCAGTACAACGTCATCGTCCTGGCTCCGCAGGTTCGCACCTATTACAACGAGATGAAGGCCGACACCGACCGCTTGGGCATCACGCTGCTGTCGCCCAAGGGCAAACAGTACATCGACCTCACTAAGGATCCCAAGGGTGCCGTCGCCTGGATCGAGGAAAACCTCGAGGCATAAGACGCTGACACCACCTGCCGCTCGCAGACAATAAATGGCCCGTGCATCGATGTGTGATGCGCGGGCCATTTTGTTTAGACCGCACCCGTCCTCCTGTTCATCTCAATCTGTAACATCTAGCCGAGTTTTCGGGTCCCACCTGTTACAGACTTAGACGAGCAGGCCGAGCACGTCTACGCCCGCAAATCCCGCACGCTCGCGCGCTCGACCAACACACCCGAGACGAGCGTACGGCTTCTGGAACTTGGGGCTTCCAGACCTGCGACGACCTCGTTAAGCGCACGAACGCCCAGCTCGCGGTGGCGAAACTTCACCGACGTCAAAATCGAGTTGGGAATCGTCTTGTAGAGCTCATCGTCGAAGCCGATCACGGACACGTCGTCGGGCACACTCAGACCCTTGTCACGTAGAGCCATCATCACGCCGTTTGCCATGCAGTCGTTAGCAGCGAGGACCGCCGTGCAATCGGGTTTATCGGCAAGCACAAGGCCCGCGGCATAGCCACTATCCGCATTCCAATCGCCTTGCAGAGGCTCGGGCGGCTCGATGCCATGCGTCTCGAGCGCCGCACGCCAACCTTTCATACGGCACTGGCTCGACAGCGACTCTTTCTTACCAGAGACGAAGTACACGTTCTTGTGCCCGTGATCTAAGAAGTACTTGCACGCCATGCGCGCGCCACCCTCTTGGTCGTCACTGACGGTGGAGCAGGTAGGATGCTCCATCGGCGTAATAATCACCGTCTTGAGGTCTTTCGGCGCCTCAAAGGTATCAAAGTCATCGACCATCTGGCGCAGGTTAAAAATCATGCCGTCGACGGGAAGCTGCGACATCCTACGCGCCGCTTCGGCAAGGGTCATCTTCTCCCCCGCCCGCTTTTTGATCATCGTAAGAGCAAAGCCTCGCTCTTCGGCGGCATCGGCGATACCGTCGATCATGTCCACGGCACCGCCCGACAAGTGGAACAGCACGACGCCGATGCACCCGTAACGGCCCAACTTGAGCGAACGCGCGGCAAAGTTGGCTCGAAACCCGAGCGCCTCCATGGCCGCATGGACCTTATCGCGTGTCGACTCTCGCACGCTATCGGGCTCGTTGATCACGCGCGAAACCGTCTTGAGAGAAACACCAGCGGCAATCGCCACATCGTTCATCGAGACGTTTTTCTTGTCCATCGTTGCCACTGCTTCTCCACTCGGTTCTCTATCACTTGTTTTTTGCGTTCTAGCATACACTACCTGCCCGACTGACAAATCAACCGTTTACCGGACAATATCGACCACTCACCCGTATATCCTTGTTGCTCTTTCAAAAATGTCTTACGTTGTCATTAACGAAATGACAACGTTGTCATTTCGCAATGCCTTCCTTAAGCAGGAAGGTTTCCGGGCAGTCCTGACCATCCATCGACGACCAGTTCCATCCACATGCATCGCTCATCAAGTAGCAAAGGAGCTCTATGGACGCCATCGTAAAGATGCTCGAAAAGCATCAACCGTTCTTTGAGAAGATCTCGAGGAACATATACCTCCAGGCCATCAAGGACGGATTCCTTGGGTGCATGCCCATTGTCCTCACCTCTTCGATCTTTCTGCTCATTGCCACCCTTCCCGGCGTAGTCGGCGTCACGCTGCCCCAGCCGCTCATCGACTGGTGCAACAAGCTCTACAACTTCACCATGGGCGTCATGGGCATCATGGTTGCCGGCACCACTGCCAAGAACTTCACGGCTTCCATGAACCGTCGCATGCCCGCCGGCAAGGTGCTCAACGACGGCTCCACCATGGTTGCCGCCCAGTGCAGCATGCTTTTGCTAGCTGTTACGCAGTTCACCACCAAGTTCAACGGCTCCGAGCTTTCGGTCTTCGACTGCACCAGCATGGGTACGCGCGGTCTGTTCTCGGCCTATATCGCCGCGTTCATTACCGTTTGGGTCTATAAGTTCTGCGTCTCGCGCGATCTGACCATTAAGCTGCCCAAAGAGGTCCCGGGCGCCATCGCTCAGAACTTCCGCGACATCATCCCCTTTGGCGGTGCCGTCATCATCTGCGGCATCATCGATGTCGTCGTGCGCAACCTCATGGGCGTTCCGTTCTCCGAGCTGCTTATCAAACTGCTCTCCCCGCTCTTTACCGCTGCAGAAACCTATCCTGGCCTTATCCTTATCCAGGCAGCAACCGCGTTCTTCTGGTTCATCGGCGTCCACGGTCCCTCGATCGTCCAGCCGGGCATCGACCCCATCCGTCTTGCCAACCAGGCCGAGAACCTGCAGGTTCTGCTGGCCGGTGGCCACCCCGCCCACTCCCTCACCTTTAACATGTCGCTCGTGGGTGAGTTCGGCGGCACCGGCGCCACGTTCATCGTTCCGCTTCTGCTGATTCTCTTTATGAAGTCCAAGCAGCTCAAAGCCGTCGGTAAGGCCTCGATTGTTCCTGTTGCCTTCGCCGTCAACGAACCGCTGCTCTTTGGCGCTCCGATGATCCTTAACCCCTACATGCTCATCCCCTTTGTTGCCGCCGGCTGCGTCAACGTGAGTGTTGCCAAGTTCTTTATCGACAACGTGGGCATGAACGGCTTCTCCTTCGTGGTGCCTTGGGCTACCCCTGCCCCCATCGGCATCTTCATCACCACGAACTTCCAGCTTATCGCCCTGGTATTTGTCGCGATCATCATCTTGCTGGACGCCATCATCTACCTGCCGTTCTTGAAGGCATACGATAAGCTGCTCTGCGACCAGGAGGCCGAGCGCGCCGCCGAGCTGGGTCTCGAATCCGATGGTGCTGCCACCATCGCTGCCAACGCCCCTGCGCCCGCTGTCGAGCAGACCGCCGCTGTCACCGCTTCCGTCGAGCCGACCGCCGCTGTCACCGCTTCCGTCGAGCCGACCGCCGCTGCCGCCGACAGCAAGCCTGTCGCCGATCAGCCCGAGCCCGC
>CALLFD010000186.1 GCA_937997605.1 uncultured Collinsella sp.
AATCCAAGGGTTATACCCTAAGAGCAAACCACCCCTTTTAGGGGTGGTTTTGATTTGAGTTTAGATTTTGGGATAGCGAATTCGTCTGCCGAGCCGACGGCTGCGGCGCCCTATTCGCTCAGGGGGCGCAAGGATGCTTCTTCGAAGTGGAAGACGCACAAGCCGCTCTCGGTCTCAATGCATGCGCGGCCGCAATCGTCGACCGTTCTAAATATGCCTCGTGCCAGCTCGTCTCCAGCGGGGGAGCGGGCGATAACGTGCTTCCCGATCCAATTAAGGTGGGCGATATATTCGTCGTGGACGGGCGCGAGCGGACCGGCATCTTCTTCCTTGGCGTTGAGGCGCTCTGCCCAGGCATCTGCAGCGTCTATAACTGCGTGATAGACCTCATCGAGGAGCATGTCGACGGCAGGTACGCTCTCGTTGAGATCCGAGAGACCGATTGCCGGCAGGCCGCCATCGGGCACCTCTTGGGGCGCATAGTTCACATTGACGCCAATGCCGCAGACGGCGAAAGGTTTGCCGTCGTTATCGCGTGCGGCCTCGACCAGAATGCCGCCGAGCTTGCGCCCTCGCGCGACCAGATCGTTGGGCCATTTGAGGTCAATCTCGTTTGCAAGGCCCTGCATTTCGAGCGCCTCGAGCACCGCTAGGCCGCTGACGGCGGCAAGACCAGAGTACTTTGCAGGATTAACGCATGGGCGCAGAACAATCGAAAGCAATAGGTTGCCGGCGGTTGAATCCCACTTGTGGCCGCGCCGGCCGCGTCCTGCTGTCTGAGCCCGGGCGGCAAGTCCTGTGCCGTGCGGCGCTCCCTGTTTTCCTGCTTCGAGCAGGTCATCGTTGGTCGATCCGGTTACGTCGACCACCGTTAAACGAGAATCCATAACAGCTGCTACCTCCTAAGGTAATAAGGCAATCGCGTAATGGTGTCGAGAGATAGACACAATGTGAAGCCTTTGTCGCATTTGAACAATTTAATGTTAACACGTCAACAACGACTGAAATGCGTTATCCTCTCTTGGTCGATGTAAACACGTCAACAACTCAAAGGAGGTTAGTGATGGGTTTCACGATTCTTGGAACAGGCTCGGCGCTTCCTA
>CALLFD010000187.1 GCA_937997605.1 uncultured Collinsella sp.
CGCTGGGGTACACGCCCGCGAGCTTATCGGCGTCCACTAGGGCAGCGAGCTCCTCCGCCGGTAGGGCGCGGTCGGAATCGGTCTGCGTCACGACCACGCGTGGGAAAGCCGGAACAAGCACGTCGACGATACCCGCCACGTCCTTGTCAGCCAACGCCGCGCACAGCAGCGTTGGACGATTCTCTACGCACGGATCGATCTCGTCCAGTGCGCTCACAAAGTTCTCGCAGCTCTGGGGGTTATGGCAGGCGTCGATCAGCTTGAGTGGATCGGTTCCCAGCACATCAAAGCGACCCGGCGTGGGGCAGCCCATAAGCGATGCATCCAGCGCCTCGTGGTCGAGCTCGCGGCCCAGATACCCCTCGCACAGCATAATCGCGCACGCGGCATTCTGGGGCTGATAGGCCGGCTTGACCATGCTCGACGTATAGATCGCGCGCGACGTGGTGCAGCTAAACTCCACCGTATCGCCCACGTGTGCCGGAAGTTTGGTCGTCGTATGGTTCACCACGAGCGGCACCACACCGCACTCGCGGCAACGGGCATCCATCACGCGCTGAACGCTCGGCTCATGCGTGCCCTCGCCCAAAACAACCAGGCGCCCAGGCTTAATAACCGCAGCCTTCTCCCCCGCAATAGCCTCGAGCGTGTCGCCAAGGACATTCGTATGATCGAGTCCAATGCCCGTAATGGCGACGGCCACGGGATCGGTCGCACTCGTAGCATCCCATCGTCCGCCCATGCCAACCTCAAGCACGGCCACGTCCACGCAAGCCTCGGCAAACATAGTCAAACCAGCCACGGACAAAAGATCGAAGGGCGTAATAGAACGGAGCTCCTCACCCGCCGCCTCACGACGCGCATTGAGACGACGGCCCGCCTCATACGCCGCAGAGACACCATGGGCAAAGACCTCGTCTGAGACGACCTTTCCATCAATCTCCATACGCTCGGGATAGCGCACCAGATGAGGCGACGTAAAGAGTGCCGTTTTAAGGCCCTCGCCACGAAGAATGGCAGCCGAAAATCGCGTCGTCGAGGTCTTTCCATTGGTACCGGCTATCTGGACGCAATCATAGAACTCGTCAGGACGACCAAGCTCATCGAGCATCTCGACGACGGTCTCGAGCAGCGGCGTGGAATAACGCGCAATCTTGCCCGTATCGGCCGCAAGTGCAACAGTCTCATCAAAAGAAAGCTCCGGAACCTCAAACGGCACCGAATACAACCCCGAACGCTTCGCCATAACCAAAGTCCCCTCAACATAAAAAGAGGCCCGTAAGCAACAACGAGCCCCTCCCATTCAAAATATCAGCCAAACACCGCTTTGCAGCGAGATCAAGGCCACAACCATGTGGCCCTACCGGGCAGCGGACGCCCCCGTAACCGCCATGGGAGCGGTTTGGGGCTTTGCTCGATACAAGTTCCGCACGAGCCGAAGGCCACTTAATGTGGCCTTCGTGCGAGCAGGACTGTCCGCAGTAG
>CALLFD010000188.1 GCA_937997605.1 uncultured Collinsella sp.
GACATCCTGCTGGGCGGCAACCCCGACGAGCTGGTGCGCGAGCGCCTGGAGTACGAGGGCCTGACCATGGAGGATGTGACGCCCGAGCAGCTCGAGCAGTTTAACGCCGAGGCCAAGGAGACTTGCAAGGCCGAGCGCGAGCGCGTGCTTGCCGCCGGCGGCCTGACCGTCATCGGCACCGAGCGCCATGAGTCCCGTCGTATCGACAACCAGCTGCGCGGCCGTTCCGGCCGTCAGGGCGATCCGGGCGAGACCCAGTTCTACCTGTCGCTCGAGGACGACCTCATGCGCCTGTTCGGCGGCGACAAGATGGACCGCGTCTCCAAGATGATGGTCACGGCCGACATGGGCGACGACATGCCCATCCAGCACAAGATCATCTCCAAGGCCGTCGAGAGCGCCCAGCACAAGGTCGAGAGCATCAACTTCTCCATGCGTAAGAGCGTCCTTGAGTACGACGACGTCATGAACAAGCAGCGCCAGGTCATCTACGCCGAGCGCAATAAGATTCTGGACGGCAAGGACCTGACCGACCACATCACCGAGGTCATGCACGACACCGTGTACCGCTGCGTGCAGGAGTTCTGCACCAAGGACAGTCACGATGGCGAGCGCGACCTGGAGGGCCTGCGCAAGTGGGTTGTGGAGCTCACCGGCCACATCGATACGCCGAAGTTCCCCGACGAGGATTATGAGGCCCTGGCTGCCGATGTCCTGGCTTACGTAGAGAAGTGCTACAACATGAAGGCCGAGCGCTTGGGTGAGGACCTGATGCGCGAGCTCAACACCCAGGTCATGCTGCGCGTCATCGATACCCGCTGGATGAACTACCTGCAGGAGATGGACTACCTTAAGACCGGCATCGGCCTGCGCGGCTTTGGCCAGCGCGACCCGCTGGTTGAGTACAAGACCGAGGCCTACGGCGCGTTCCAGATACTCGTCGATACCATGTACGAGGATTACCTGCGCACGGTTCTGCGTATCGAGATCAAGGCTGCCCCGCGTGCTGTGGAGCACAAGGAGGACCCCGCACTCGAGGGCGCGCGCTTCTCCGGTCCTGCCGAGGTCGATGGTGACAACGGCGACTCGGTGCTGCGCAAGCAGGCGCAGGTGCAGGCCCGCACGGCTGTCCAGGGTGGTCCGGCTGCCGTCAACAACGGTGGCAAGGTGACCACCTATCGCAAGTCCGAGAGCGACGATCCGTACGTCAACGTGCGCCGCAACGACCCGTGCCCCTGCGGTAGCGGCAAGAAGTTTAAGTACTGCCACGGCAGGAATCGTTAATGGCTGAGGCTTTAGAGGTAACGCCCGCCGAGCTGGACGCGTTTGCGGACCGGCTCGGCGAGGTCGAGTCGTATCTCCATTTGGACGAAAAGCGCACGCGCGTGACCGAGCTCGAGGCTAAAAGCGTGGCCCCCGGCTTTTGGGATGACGCCGACGCCGCCCGTGCCACCATGGAGGAGATCGCGCGCACCAAGGAAGATATCGCTGCCGTGGATACCGCGCGCGGCGAGCTTTCCGATGCCCGCGCCGCGCTGGAGCTTGCCGAGGAGATGGGGGATGACCCCGACGCCGCCGCCCTTCGCGAGGAGGCTGCAGTCACGGCTGAGCGCTTGGCCCGTGCCATCGATGAGCTTGAGCTTTCGAGCTGGTTTACCGGTGAGTTCGATCACGGCGATGCCATTGTGACCATCAAGCCCGGACAGGGTGGTCTGGAGGCCCAGGACTGGACCTTCATGCTCTTTAAGATGTACATGAAGTACTGCCAGCGTCGCGGCTGGAAGGTCACCATCAACGACTGTCCCGCGGCCGAGGTCATCGGCATCGACCGCGCGACCTTTACCGTCGAGGGCAAGGACGCATTTGGCATGCTGCGCGCCGAGGCCGGCGTCCATCGCTTGGTTCGCATTAGCCCCACCGACGACAAGAAGCGCCGCCAGACCACGTTTGCCGGCGTCGAGGTCATCCCCGTGCTACCCGATGATATCGACATCGAAATCAGTCCCGATGACATCCGCGTGGACGTGTACCACGCGAGCGGCCCGGGCGGTCAGGGCGTCAACACCACCGACTCCGCCGTGCGCGTGACGCATTTTCCCAGCGGCATTGTGGTCACCTGCCAAAACGAGCGCAGCCAGATCCAGAACAAGGCCGCGTGCATGCAGATCCTCAAGGCTCGCCTGTACGAGATTGAGCTCGAGAAGCGTGCCGAGGCGCTCGATGAGATTCGCGGACCCAAGACCACGATTGGTTTTGGCAACCAGATTCGCAGCTACGTGCTCTACCCGTACCAGATGGTCAA
>CALLFD010000189.1 GCA_937997605.1 uncultured Collinsella sp.
AGCCCCTCAATGGCACGGTCGACCATCACGGCAGGGATAGGCAGATGGCTGACTTCTTCGCGCAGGGCGCGGTCGTCGGAGAACTCGTCGCCCACGACCAGGAAGACGCCATCAACGCCGCGCGTCACCAGCTGGCGCAGCAGCTCCAGATCGTCATCGGCGCTTCCGCCCGAGCTGGTAATGAAGAGCGCATAGCCGTCCTCGCGGCAGCGCTTTTCCAGGCTACCGGCGAGCGAGGCAAAAAAGCGGCTCTCGATGTTAGGGACGATAAGGCCCAGGGTGCGCGACTCGCGCATGACCAGGCTGCGCGCGATCTGGTTGGGAACATAGTGGTTGCGCGCCGCGACCTCTTTGATGAGCTTGCGGTTTTCTTCCGAGATGCGACAGGGCCGATTATTGAGCACAAGCGAGACCGACGAGGGGGAAAGCCCCACCTCCTGGGCGATCTGCTTGAGGGTGACTTTGTTGGCCATCTCGCTCCTTCCGGGTTTACGCGCAATCTCTTGAAAGTATAGCGACTACCCCTCTACCTCGGTGATAAACACTTTACCAATCCGGTAGACGGCTGTTTTATCGCCGCCAGCGCACCAAATCCGTCCGGGTGGGGTATATTGCAATCGATTGATGACAACGACCACCAAAAGGCGGATATTCGTATGCACGAGAACGACTTTTTTAACGAGGACCTGCTGTGCGCGCTTGCTGGCGTTGCCGGCGAGGACAACGTACTGATGAGCGAGCCCATGCGCGAGCACACCACGTTTAAGATCGGCGGCCCGGCCGACGTCTTTGTCACGCCCGATACCGAGCAGGGCCTCGTCGCCACGCTCGATACCTGCTATCGCTGCGATCTGCCCCTCACCATCGTGGGCAACGGCTCCGACCTACTCGTCGGCGACAAGGGCATCCGCGGCGTCGTCGTGGCGCTGGGCGAAGGCCTCTCCGACATTACGATCGACGGCACGCACGTCACGGCGGCAGCCGGCGCGCTGCTTTCCGATGTCGCAGCCGCGGCAGCCGAGGCCGGTCTCACCGGCATGGAGCCCATCTCGGGCATCCCCGGATCGGTCGGCGGCGCCTGCTACATGAACGCCGGTGCCTACGGTGCCTGCATGGCCGATGTGCTGGAGTCTGTGCGCGTCTACAAACCCGCTCGCCAGCTCGACGACGGCACCCGCGGCAGCGGCAATATCATCGAGTTCGATGTCGACGAGCTCAACCTGGG
>CALLFD010000190.1 GCA_937997605.1 uncultured Collinsella sp.
CGAGGTAGCCCTCCTGGTCGAAGTGCATGATCTCGATCTTCTCGGTCTCCTTCATGTGTGTCCTCCCATCACATGTGCGCAATTCTATACATTGCGCTTCTTGCTGATACCAATTATAGCCATACGATTGCTTGTTATTTAATACCAATCCAAACTCACGGAGATTTGCGGCGAACGGTCGGTTTCCTCGCCCGAGTGGTATTACAACGCCAATAGTTGTCTATTTCGAGCGCTACTGCCAACGGGTTCCCCACAACTCGCCAGCTATAAAAGCGTTGCGCCAGACCCGCCCAAACGTTTCCGGCGCAACCGCGCAGTTTAGTTATTCGGCTTCCATCTCCGCTGTCACACGGCGATACATCTCGATAACCTGAGTCGTCGCCTTGGACGGATCCTGATAGTAGCGGCCATCACACGTCTCGGCCGAGACATAGCCCGTATAGCCGTGGCGCATGAGTGCCTCGAGGTCGGCACGCATATCACGCTCGCCGTCGCCCCAGGCAAGATGCGTCGTGCCGCCGCCCACATCTACAAAGTGGGTGTGAACGATCTTGTCGCCCAAAACCTCAAAGTAGCCGTCGATCGTGTCGCCGGCAACTTCCATGGCGCCAAAGTCGATACAGGCCTTCAGGTTGGGACGATCGACCGCCTCGAGGATGCGCGCGACATCCTGTGCGGTGTTGACCAACACGGACTCCGACGGCTGCAGGGCCTCGAGCGCGACGCGAATACCGCGCGTATCGGCGTAGTCGCACACCGAGCGCAGCATGGCAACGCTGCGGGCCCAGGCGTCCTCAGCCGGCTCGTCCAGATAGGCCCAACCACTCGTCACCAGAATCTGCGGCACGCCCAACTCAACGGCAACGTCGATCACATTCTTAAAGTACGAGAGGATGCGTTTTTGGCCCGCCTCACCGCGCACCGCGACGTTCCACGGCTTGGGGTTGTTCTGCTCGGGGCACACGCACACGATCTTGATACCGTATTGGGCGGCAAGATCGCGAATCTTATCCACCGAATCGTGCTCATGGCAATCCACATACAGGTGCATCGAGCCGGTCCACAGCTCGATATTGCGATAGCCGGCCTCACCTGCAGCCTTAAAAAACGTCTCGATGCTGTAGTAACGATGGTTAATGTTCATGAGCGAAAGCTCGGGTACGACCATAGCCCTCCCCTTTCGTACGGAGTTTTAAAAAACAGGGGGCCGCCGCAGATGCGACAAGCCCCCCAAAGATCGACGCAACCGTTAGACGCGATGGAAGCGCGATTCGAACATATTAGGCAAGCACGCCAAAGTAAGCGCCGATGATGCCCACGACCATGGTGCAGAGGATCAGGACCATCGGGTTGATCTTCTTGGAGAGCAGCCAGTAGTAGAGCCAGAAGGCGGCCATACCGAGCATGCCGGGCATGATGCCGTCCAGGATGTCCTGGAGAGTCTGGGCGGAGTCGCCCTGACCAATGGCGATGGGCAACGAAGCCCAGAACATGTCCTTGCTCATGGCGCCGACGACCATAACGCCGACAATGCCGACGCAGGCCATGATCTTTTGCATCAGGCCGGTCTTCTGAGCCTCGTCGAGGAAGCCAATGCCTAGCTCATAACCCTTGATAGCGCCAAAGATACGAATCAGGAACGCCGGGATGTTGTAGACGAGCAGGAAGGCGATGGGGCCAAAGACGTTGCCGGCCTGGCACAGGCTGATGCCCACGGCAGCGGCGACGACGCGCAGGGTGGACAGGAAGAAGGAGTCACCCAGGCCGGAAAGCGGACCCATGAGGGCGGCCTTGATGTCGTTGACGCTCTCGGGCTCAACCTCGCCACGAGCGACCTTTTCTTCCATGGCCATCGCGATGCCGCCCACGAAGGGAGCGAGCTGCGGGGTGATGTTGAAGAATGCGCTGTGACGGTGCAAGGCCTCGGCGTAATCATCGGGACGGCCGGCATAGATCTTCTTGAGCATGTTGGCGACCATCAGGCAGAAGGCAATGTTCATCTGCTTGTAGTAGGTCCAGGAGAATTCCATGCCCAGGGCGCCGGTGTTCACGGCGCTCTTAATGAGGTCGGAGCGAGTAATCTGGTTCTCGGAATTAGAAGTCATCGTCCTCATCCCCTTCCACAGAAAGCTGGGACTGGGCGCCACCAAGGCCCAGCAGGTCGTACTTGTCGATGCCGATGATGATTGCGATCAGGGCGACGCCGAGGACGGGCACGTTGGCATAGGAGCACAGCAGGAAGCCCAGGAAGTAGAACGGCACGAGCTGCTTGGTAAGCACCAGACGGCCGAGCATGGCGAAGCCCATGGCAGGCAGGATGTTGGCTGCGACGCCAAAGCCATCGAGGACGAACGTCGGGATGAAGTCGAGCAGGCCCTGAACGGCGTCGGCACCCAGATAGAAGGAGACCGAGCACAGGATAAAGGCCAGGACGACAATCACGAGACCGATAATCCAGTGCATAGCGTAGATACCCTTGAGGTTACCCTTGCTGGCAAAGACGTCGGCACGGTCGACCAGAAGGGGCATACCGGCGTTGACGACGTTCTTGATGGCCAGGCACAGAGTGGCGATGGGCATCGCGAGCGCGATAGCGGCCTCGGTGCTCTGCCCCAGCTGAATAGCGAAGGCGCAGGCGAGCACACCGCCAATACACTCATCGGGCGGCACGTAAGCGCCGATGGAGATTGAACCCATGAAGAGCAGCTCGAGGCTCGCACCGATGGCGAGGCCGGACTGCAGGTCCCCGAGGACTATGCCGACGAGCGGGCACAGAACGATCGGGCGGAACGCATAGAGCGTACCGAGCTGATAATCGAGCTTACCGAAGGCAGCGATAAGTCCGATGAGGATCGCTTGAACAAGCATTGTTCCTCCCTTTGATCCCTCTTGGATCCGCGCGGCGATTCCCGACTTGTCAGCGCGCCCTTTTCCATGCCGACAATCGCCCAGACAGATCCAGCTTGTACCGGTGTGCTGTTAACACCTAAACCGGTGCAAATGATTTGATACCAATTATATAGTCATGAGAAAACTATTTAATACCAATCGCTCAACGGGCGTGTACTCCCGGTGAACGGTAGATGGGGGTAACGGGTAAAGCGTTTATCCGGTACGCCCACGAATAGGGGCGGCGCCGTGCGCGCCGCCCGTGGTTCCCAATTAGAGGGCGCTTAGGGCATCGACCTTGGGGTCGTCGGCCAGAGCGCGAATCTCGACCTCGACACCGCGGCCGACGAGCTCGCGAATGTCCTCTTCCTCGGCAGCAGTCACAAAGATCTGGCGGGAGATCTTACGGGCATCGGGACGCTGCTCGTCCTTGGACTTGGTGTTGCCCAGGTTGATGGAGGTGATCTGCGGGCAGCCGTCGACAAGCTGCTTGGCCTCGGCGATGCTGGCGACGCAGATGATCATCTTGTACTTATCGGTAACACCGGAGTTGATGGCCTCGATGGCGTGCTCCATGTCCTTGATGACGAGCTTGACGTTGGCCGGCTTTCCCATCTTGAGCGTAGTCTTCCAGACGGGATCGTTGGCAACCTTGTCGCCAACGCAGAAGATGCAGTCAGAGCCCAAGCCCTGGACCCAAGAGACGGCCACCTGGCCATGAAGCAGACGATGGTCGACGCGAAGCAGTTGAATCATGATTGACCCCCAAAGGTCTCATGCCGGAAACCCGGCCCCATTAATAGCAGGCGGTGACTAGAACTCTTCCTCGTCATCCGCATCGGTCAGCAGGTCGTTGACAAACTTGACGCGCGTGTCGTCAGCCGCGAGGATCTCGCGGATAACCTGATCGGCGGGAGCCTCCTGGTCCGAAAAGAGCAGCTGGATCAGCAGCGGCAGATTCATGTTGGCAACCAGGTAGGTGTTGGGGCGCGTCTGGACGATCTTGGTGAACTCGTTGTTGACGCTGCCGCCAAACAGGTCGGTGCACACGATTACGTCGTCGGCGGGGTCGAAGGTCGCCAGGAGCTTGGCGGCCTCCTCGGCGACGTCGGTGCGGCCGTCGACAAACATCGACAGGTCGTGGACGTTATCGCGCGCGCCCGAGAGCAGCTCGGTGCTCTCTTTGATGCCGGTCGCAAAATGCGCGTGGCTGGCAAAGATGTATTGCCTCATTGCGGTTTCCCCCAAATGAAATTAGTAGTCGAACTGGTGGTAGTAGCGGCGGTACTTGAGGTTGTGCTTGGTGACC
>CALLFD010000191.1 GCA_937997605.1 uncultured Collinsella sp.
CCGATCCGGTCTTTTGCGTTGCCGTCTGCACGGCATCGACGATGGGTGCCGTCATGCGCCAGCCCGTTATGGTTGTGGGCCTACTGCTCATGTGCTTCCCGCTCAAGGGTATCGTCGCCATGATCATCGCCGCAGTCATCGCCGCCGGTATTCCGCTGCCCAAGCCGCTGCGCAAGTAGCGTATTGCACTTTGCGTTTGTTCAGAACTCGTTTTAATGAAGCCGCGAGAGGCTATTGTTTACGACCTCGCGCGGCTATTATTTAGAGCTTCCTCAGCACGATGGCGATGGTGTTGAGGTATTTGAGCGCGCCGGCTTCAATGGCAGCGCGGTCGCCTGCTGCGTACTCGTTGTCGCAGGCGAGCCAATCCGACCAGGCCTCTGCCGTGCAGAGCATGGGGCTCATCGAGATGATTTCAATGCCGGGGGTCGGTTCAATCATGGCACGCCACCAACTTATATCGTGCATGTAGTCGAGCTGCTCGGGCGTCCAGGATTTGAGCAGGCAATCGGGCAGATTGTCGTGCCAGTCGCAAACCATGCCGGGGATGCTTAAATAAAGCATGCCCCCGCGCCTGACAAAGGGAAGCAGACGCTCGCCCAGATAGCGCGGATCGCGGCCGTAATAGTTGTAGGAGTCGATGCTCACGACCGCATCAAAAAAGTCGTGCTCAAATGGTAGCCCCTGCGAGGCGTCTGCCTTAACAGGGTGAATCACGTCGCGCGAGATTCCCAGCGAATCGAAGAACGCGCGGTTTTCGACGGGGTCGCTCCACAGATCGACGGCGTAGGTGTCAAACCCGTATTCGCGAGCGAGTAGGGCGCTGGTGATACCGGTGCCCGATCCAAGGTCGCAGACGCGGGCCCCGCGGGGGATGCTTGCATCGCAAAGCAGTTCCTCGCAGAGCTTGAGGGGGTTCGGCCCCATGATTTTAGAGCGTACGAGTGTCGTGCCGAAGCTGGTGGCTTTTGGGAAGGATTGAGATTCTGTTGATGGCATTGTTCTTTCCTATCAGGTGCAATATGTGGCAGATGACGGAGACGGAACGGCGCAACAAACCACGGCCGTTGGACGGCCGTTTTCATGGTTCTATGCGATTGACCGTTCCCTAAAGAACAATGACCAAAAAGACATCCCCTTGGATGGTCGAAATTGGGCCGAGGCCCGTGACGCCTCCATTGTAGAACGTCACAGGCGTGTCGGGGATATGCCATTTGTCACGGATTTGCGAGCGTCTAGATCTCGCTTGGTATCGGCACTATTTCCAAATCGCGAGCGCGGCGGTGCCCAGTACGATGAGGGCGAGACCGATGGCGCTGCGTCGTGAGAGTTTTTCGTTGAATGCCAGGCGCGCAAATAGTACCGATACGACAATCGATAGTTTGTCGATCTGCACCACGACACTCACCTGGCCTGCAGCGATGGCATAGTAATAGAGCAGCCACGATGCTCCGGTCGCGATGCCCGATGCCGCGAGAAATACGAGTTCGCAGCGGTCTACGTGCACGGCTTGGCCCATCTTGCCTTTAGCTGCCACGATTGCCCATGCCATAACCAGTACCACACAGGTACGGATTGCCGTGGCCAGGTTTGACTCGACGCCTTCGATGCCGATTTTGGCGAGGACGGAGGTGAGTGCCGCGAACACGGCGGCGCCGAGGGCGTAAGCGAGCCAGGTCCGGTCTTGCTGCTGCTCGGGTTCGGCGGACTGCTTCTTCTCGATCATTAAAAACGTGCCGAGGGTGATGACAGCGGTTCCCACGAGCTTAACCGCAAGGTTGCTCGTCTCATCAAAAAGCGCGATGGCGACCAGCGCGGCGAACACGGTGCTCATTTTGTCGACCGGTACGACCTTATTGACGTCTCCGATGCTCAACGCCTTAAAGTAACAGATCCACGAAGCACCGGTAGCGAGTCCCGAGAGGACGAGAAAGAGCCAGGATCTGGGTTCGATGCTGTCAATGGTTCCAATGGATCCGGAAATGCCCGCCATTGCCCAGGCGAAAGCGAGCACCACGCAGGTGCGAATGGCCGTCGCGACATCGGAGTCGGTCTGCTTGATGCCGCATTTTGCCAAGATGGATGTGATGCCGGCAAAGAATGCTGACGCAAATGCTGCGACGACCCACGACACGGGTGCGGTGCCTCCTTGGATAATGGGTTTATCCTGCGAGTTTTATGGACATGAGGATACCGCTCCACCATGAAGGTTTGATATGGCCGCGGCGAGACGGGGGCCATGTTCCGGGGAGCCATTTGGTTAAGGTTCGAATTGAAGATAAATTGAAGATATGCTGTCGGCTTCTCTTTGGTTTCCAAGATCTAAACGGCCTGTCGTGAAGGGTGGTAGCGACGTTGCTGCTGCTTCGTCTTATC
>CALLFD010000192.1 GCA_937997605.1 uncultured Collinsella sp.
AAGTACCGAGAGATGCCCGAGATCACCCTCGACGCCATGGATGTCCTGGTGCGCGAATCCATCATCCGTAGCGGTGCCCCCTACCGCCTCTAGCTTCCGACCTGTCAAAAAGGGACAGGTTAATTTTGGTAGGTTTTATCTGGTGAAACAGTAAGGCCTCGGCTCGTTTGGTGCGAGCCGAGGCCTTTTGCGTTGGGCGGTTGCTGTCAGTGGTGAACTAGAACAGGAAGCCGATGGCGACGAGCGCGATGCTGACGATGAGCACGGCGATGTCTAGGCCCTTGATGGGGTAGCGCTTGTACGAGCTGGCGCGCGTACGCAGATAGAAGCCGCGCTGTTCTGCCGCCAAGGCTGTGGCATCGGTCTTGCCCACGCTCGAGATGAGCAGCGGCACGCACAGTGGCAGCATGAGCTTAAGCTTCTTGATGGGGTTCTTGGTGTCGTACTCGACGCCGCGTGCGGTCTGCGCCTCCATGATGGCGTTCATCTCTTGACCAAACACCGGCACGAAGCGCAGCGCCGTGGTAAAAGTGAAAGCATAGCGATACGGCACGTGCAGCACCTCGACGCAGGCGTTGGCAAGGTCGTTGAGCTTGGTCACCATGAGCATGAGGATGAGTGGTAACGCCACACCCAGCAGGCGCAGGCAGGCCTTCGATCCTGTGATGAGGCCCGTGTCGGTGATAAAACCCCATACCACGTTGCCATCACGCATAAAGGCCAGCTGGAGCACCAGCATGATAAGCGCGAGCGGAATCAGCAACTTGAGCAGCGAGAACAGACGGTCGACGACGCCGGCATAGGCAGCCAGCGCAAGGGTGAGTGCCAAAAAGCCCAGTAGCGCCACGTAGGTGTCGGACAAGAAGATGCCGACGATGATGGCGGCAGCGAGGCCCAGTTTGACGACGGGATTCAGGCGATGCAGCAGCGTATCGCCCGGCATGTAGTCGATGATGTTAACCACGGTGGACCATCTCCTTGGTAATTCGAACGACATCGGTGACCTCGCTCACCTGCGCAAAAGCGGGCGAGACGGAAGATGCCAGACGGCGCGAGAGTTCAATAACCTGAGGAGGCTCCACGTAGGCACGCCGCATGAGATCGATGTTCGAGAATAGCTCGTGCGTGCGGCCGCGGTCGAGGATGCGACCGTCGGCCATTACCACAATGCGCTCGGCAAAGTCGGAGACGACTTCCATATCGTGGCAGACCATGATAACGGCGCAACCGCGCTCGGCCATGGTACGCACCGTTTCCATGACGGTCATGCACTCGCGGTAATCAAGGCCGCTCGTGGGCTCGTCGAGCACGACGATCTTGGGCTCAACCACTACGACGGAGGCAAGCGCCACCATTTGTCGCTGGCCGCGCGAGAGCGAGAAGGGCGCCTCGTCGGCCGGCAAGCCAAAGCGGTCGATGACGAGCTGGGCGCGACGCAGGGCTTCGGCGCGGTCGATGCCGGCAAGTTCTAGACCAAAGGCGACCTCGTCGAGCACGGTGTCTTTGCAGATTTGGCGGTCGGGGTTCTGGAAAAGCGTTGCCACTTCGCGTGCGATGCGGCTCGTGGGAACCGATGCCGTGTCCAAGCCCGTAACGCGTACGCTGCCCGATGCGGGCTTGAGCAAACCCGTGAGCAGTTTGGTGAGCGTGGTTTTGCCGGCTCCGTTTTGGCCGACAATGCCCACGAGCTCGCCGGGGTAGAGCGTCAAGTTGAGGTCGTGAACGGCGGCGCCTCCATGGGGGTAGGAAAATTCGACATGGTCAAAGGTGAGCACCGGCTCGGCGTCTTTCGCATGCGGGCGCAGCGATGGCGCGTGCGGGGAGCCTGCGGGCGCCCGGGTGTCGCTTGTCGCACGGTCGGGGTCGACGATTTCCGTGATTAGGCGTTCTGCCTCGTCGACATCCAGACAGGGCGTGCCGCTTACCAAGCCATCGGTCTCGAGGCTGTTGAAGATGCGCGTGACGCGCGGACAATCGACGCCGATGGTGCGAAGCTCGTCGGTGCGTGCGAAGACCTCGTGTGGCTCGCCCTGCAGCGCGATTTCGCCATGGTTGAGCACGAGCACGCGGTTGCAGTACTCCGAGAGCAGGGCGACCTTTTGCTCAACGACGACGATGGTGATTTCAAGTGCGCGGTTTGCCTCACGCAGCGTCTCGAAGACCAATGTGGAGCTGGCGGGGTCGAGTGCCGCGGTGGGCTCGTCGAGAACCAAGACGCGCGGACGCATGGCGAGGATGGCGGCGATGGCTACCTTTTGCTTCTGTCCGCCCGAGAGGGTGGCGATCTCGCGGTCGCGCAGGTCGCTGATGCCGACGGTCTCGAGCGTTTCGCTCACGCGCTGCTCGATCTGGTCGTGGGGAACGCCAAAGTTCTCGAGGCCAAAGAGCATCTCGTCCTCGACGACCGAGGCGACCATCTGCGTGTCGATATCCTGCAGCACGCTGCCGACGATTTGCGACACGTCGGTCAGCGAGACCTCGCAGGTGTCATGGCCGTCAACCATGACGGACCCAAAGAACGCGCCGGTGTAGTGGTGGGGCACGGCACCTGACAGGCAGGCGGCAAGCGTGGACTTGCCGGCGCCCGAGGGCCCGATGATGCCGATGAAATCTCCCTTGTTCACGCTGAGCGAGATGTGGCTGAGCGCCTGCTCGGTCTGCGTGCCATAGGAGAACGAGACATCGTCGACGTTGATGATCGTTTCCATGGATACCTTTCATAGTCATTGGGGACGTTCTTTAATGACTAGTCGTTTAAGAACGTCCCCAAAAGCTAGTCGTTTGGGACAGTTTTTGGTGGTGAAGCACGGAGACGGCTTTACGAGGGGCCCCAGGTTGGCGCGAGAAAGAGGAGCGAAGCGTACTTGGGTACGCGAGCGACGAATGAACGCCAAGATGGGGTGGCTCGTAAAGCCGAGCGGGTTAGTTGAGTCTAAGAGCCTTCTGGATGGGCAGGTAGAGGGCGCCGACCAGAATGGCGTTAAAGACGGCGGTCATGGCAACGACGGGCAGCATGGCGGCGGCGAGCTCGCCTACCACGCCGAGCATGGCCATCTTGATGACCATGAAGATGACGCCGGAGACAAAGGTGGTCAGGAAGGTTGCAACAATGGCGATGGCGGGCTTGACCTGACCGTTCTTGCCGGCGGCGTTGACGATGCCGGCCATGAGCATGGCGGCGATGCCCTCGGCGGCAAAATCGACGAACGGCGAAGTGGTGGTGATCTGGATCACGGCAGCCGAGATGAGGCCAATGACGAGTGCCTGACCGATGTTGGGGCGAACGACCAGAATGGTGAGGCAGAAGGCCGAGATGATGAACTCGGGGCTGATCATACCGCCCGAAATGCTCGAGACTGCCTTGCCGACGGTGAAGTTGAGGATGAAGCCGGCGGCGAGCAGGATGGCGAGCAGGACGAGGGCACGGACATCGAGTTTGCCGCGGTCGGCGGTCTGGACGGTGCGGGGCTGGGCGGTGGCGGTGGTGTTCTGAGACATGGTGAAAATCCTTTCAAAAAGGGGAGTGTAAGAGAAAAACGGAGGCGCGTGATGCGAATGCGATCGGGCTCGAGATAGAAAAAGGCCCCCGGTCGAAACCGGAGGCCTTCCAATCACCTAGAGCGCAAAAGCAGGCGTGAGGGACTCACTGTCGACCGATCGTATTCGCATCACGCCACCACCAGTTGTTGAGAGAC
>CALLFD010000193.1 GCA_937997605.1 uncultured Collinsella sp.
AGCTCGCCGGCCGGCGTCATACGACCGACCAGCGTGTCGCGCACGACGCGCGGCTGCTCGTGGATTTCCTTGAGCATAAAGTCGGGATAACCGCCCTTTTCTGCCATGTCCAGGTCCCAGTCGATGTGGGTGACCTTGGGCTCGATAACGTTGCCAGCCTCGTCGGTGTACTCGACGCCTGCGGGCGTGAGCTTGGCAAACTGACCGTCCTCGAGCACCACGACATCGCGGGTGGCGTCGATGAGCGCGATGACATCGGAAGCAACATAGGAACCGGTTTCGCCCACGCCGACTACGATCGGGGAATCCTTGCGGGCCACGGCGATCACGCCGGGCTCGTCAGCGCACACGGCGGCCAGACCATAGGCACCGACCACGTGGGTGCAAGCCTCGCGCACGGAGGCCATCAGGTCGTGCGTCTCGGCATAAGCCTCTTCGATCAGATGCGCGAAGACCTCGGTGTCGGTCTCGCTCTTAAAGTGGTGGCCGCGGCCCTCCAGCTCTTCGCGCAGCTCGGCGAAGTTCTCGATGATGCCGTTGTGGACGATGGCGATACGACCGTCGCAGCTGGTGTGGGGGTGAGCGTTAACGACGGAGGGCTTGCCGTGGGTGGCCCAACGGGTGTGGCCGATACCGCAGGTAGCGTCGCTGTCGATGTTGGAAAGCTCGCTCTCCAAGCCCGCGACCTTACCCACGCGGCGGATGACATCGAGGTGCGCCGCGGCGCCCTCGCCCACCTCGAGCGCGACGCCCGAGGAGTCATAGCCGCGATACTCCATACGCTTGAGGCCCGTAACCAGGATGTTCTTTGCAATATCAGAGCCGGTGTAGCCGACAATTCCGCACATAGGATAAATCCCTTCGTTCGCGTGACTGCAAGACGTCCACGCACAAGGGGCGCTGAGACGTACAACGTTCGAGTATTGTACTCACGCAAACGCAAGCTGATATACCAGAAGTGGTATCTCAACTTAGATACCACCCGATGCACACAGGTTCAGCCGGTCCAAACCACCACAATGAGGACAGGCACCTTTGTGGTGGTCGCGCTGGCAACGGCGTTTTCCCAGATAAAACCTGCCAAAATAAACCTGTCCCTTTTTGGAAGGTTTGGGATGCTACAATCTGGCTTGTACTTGAAACGCATCAAAGGGGCCGCTATGGCAAAAGTAAAAATCAGCGACGTCGCGCGCGAGGCCGGGGTTTCGTTGGGCACGGTTTCCAACGCGCTCAACCACCCCGAAAAGCTGCGCCCCGAGACCCTCAAGCTCATCAACGAGACCATCAATCGCCTTGGCTACCTGCCCAACCAAAGCGCCCGTCAGCTCGCGGGCGGCGCCACCAAGTCCTTTGGCCTGGTGCTCCCCCGTCTCGATCACGGCTTTTCGCTCCAAATCGCCAGCGGCGCCCACAACGAGGCCCGCAAGCACGGCTACGACTTGCTCATCGCCAACGCCGATAACGACGATATTCTCGAGGACCATTACCTGCGCTACTTTATGGGCACCCAGATGTCCGGCGTCATGGTTCAGCCCATGGCATCCCCCGACTGGCACCCCGCCATGACCAAGATGCCCGTGCCGATCGTCCATCTGGACATCCATTGCTCCGAGCCCGGCTACTACGTAGCGGCCGACAACGAGGCCCAGGGTCGCATCATTGCCGAACTTGCCATCGCCCGCGGCGCACGCCATATCACCGTTGTGGGTAGAGCAGCATTTATGCAACTCACCCTGCGCGTCCTTGGCATTCACAAGGCCCTCGCCCTGCACCCCGATATCAAGATCGAAGTCATCGACGCCGGCGAATGGAATACCGCTGCCGACGGCTACGGCATCGGTGCCCAAATCGCCGAGCGCCCCGCGGACGAACGTCCCGATTTTGTCGTCGGCCTGACCGATGTGTTGGCCTCGGGCGTCGTTTCGGCACTGGTCGACAAGGGCATCTCTGTCCCCGGGCAAGTACGCGTAGCAGGCTGCGATGGCAACCCGCTCGCTTGGAGCGGATCGGTCCCGCTCACTACGGTAGCGCCCCCGGGCTACGAGATTGGCCGCAAGGGTGTCCAACTGCTGATGGAGCAAATCGAGAACAAGGTCCCGACAAAGACCAAGCATATCCACGTCAGCTCTGCCGCGCGCACCGTCACCGCGGTCACGGCCATCGAGGACATCAACCGCCTAGAACTCGTGCGGCCGTTCCTGCTGGAACGCGCCAGCACCCAGGCAAGCAGCCAGACCGACGCCACGGCCATCAACCTCGGTGCGTATCTATAGCACGCCCGCAAGTATGCTAAGTCGCCGCTCAAGCAAAAGGGGCCCGACCATTGCCGGACCCCTTTTGCTTGAGCGCAAACGTGGGCAATTGCTCGTTTCAACACCGCAATTGTCTAGCGCACGGCCTTGACCGCCGCCGCCAGATCGAACAGCGTATCGAGCACGGCCTCGCAGCCATCCACCACGTCCTGCGGCAGCGGCACGATATCGGGGACGGCGAAGACATGGCATCCGGCCGTGATGCCCGAGACGCAGCCGTTGCGCGAATCCTCGACCACGGCACATTCCTCGGGAGCAAAGCCCGCGCGCTCGCAGGCGAGCAGATACATCTCGGGGTCGGGCTTGCCGTGCACGACGTCCTCGCCACACGTTACCGTTTCAAACTTGTCAAAAAGACCGACCATCTTAAGGTTGCGCTCGGCCGTAACGAGGCGCGACGACGTCGCTAGGCCCACGTGATAGCCCGCAGCTAGCAGCTCGTCTAGGCACTCGGCAGCGCCGGCCTTAAGCTCCAGCTCGGTCTTGACCATCTCGTCGCGAATCTCCTTGTGGCGGACATAGACCGCCTCGGTGGTTTCATGGCTGCCGTAATGCTTATCAAGGATGTCCATGACATCGGGCAGCGTGCGGCCGATAAACTGATGGATCAGCGCTTCATCAATCGCGAGCCCCAGCTCAGCGGCGCCTGCCTTCCAGGCCTTAATCCCCAAACGCTCGGTATCGACCAGCGTTCC
>CALLFD010000194.1 GCA_937997605.1 uncultured Collinsella sp.
TCGACCATATCTATTCGGAGTTCTCGCGCGCCTGCGGCCTTTCGGACTGCGCCTATTGGATGCTCGTCGACACTAGCACGGCGGGCGGCAGTATTGCCGTAAGCCGTCTGACAAGCGAATGGTTCTACAGCAAGCAGACCATCAACTCGGCAATTAAAACCTTGACGGCGCGGGGCTTCGCAACGTTGGAGTTTGCCGAAGGCAGTCGTAAGAACAAGGTTGTGAGCCTGACCGAAGAGGGCAGGCGATTTGCCGAGCGTTATGCGCTGCCGGCACTCAAGGCCGAGCAGCGAGCCTTTGGCGCGCTTGAGCCATGTGAGCAGCGCGAGATTATGCGCTTGATCGGCAAATTCTCTCAGGTGCTCGGCGATGAGTGCGATGCCTTTAAGCAGCATATCGCTGCCGAGAGCCAAGCCGAGAATCAAGGTGAGGGGGAGTCGTGCGACTGTTAATGAGGTTTTTGAAGCCCTATCGAGGGCTTGTCGCAGTGACGCTGCTGGTGCTGCTGGTGGATAACGTCGGTACGCTGCTGGTTCCCACGATGCTGGCGAACATGGTCAACACCGGTATTACCACGGGCGATATCGACTACATTTTACGCAACGGCCTATACATGTTTATCGCGACCAGCATGGCTAGCGGCGGCACGGTGCTGGGCTGCTATCTTTCGGCGCGCCTGGCCGCCAACGTGGCTTGCGATATCCGCAATGCCGTGTACGACAAATCGCTCGAGCTCGCGGCCAGCGATTTTGAGCGCTTTGGCACCGGATCGATGATCACGCGCTCGCTCAACGACATCAACGTGATTCAGCAGGCGATTCTGCAGACGATTCAGCTGGTGCTGCCCGTGCCGTTTTTGGCTGTGGCGGGCATCATCTTCGCCTGGTTTATCGATCCCGCCATGGGCACGCTTCTGGGCGTAGTCGTTGCGATTGTGCTGGTGGCGGCGGTCTTTACGGTTGCCAACGCGGCGCCGATTTTTATGCGCCTACAGGGCTTTATCGACCGCATGAACGTGGTGCTGCGCGAGAATATTGTGGGCGTGCGCGTCATCCGTGCGTTTAACAAGGAGCGCCACGAGGAACGGCGTCTGGACGAGGTGTTTAGCGAATACGCCGCCAACGCCATCAAAGTCAACCACCTGTTTGTGGGCCTCGACAGCTCAAGCTTCTTTTTGATGAACATCGCCGAGGTGGCGGTGCTGTGGGTGGGCGGCAACCGCGTAGGCGCCCACGCCATGCAGATTGCGAGTATCTCGGCGGTGCTGGAGTATGCAATTCTGATCCTGTTCTTTGTGATGATGGCCCAGATGGTGGTGCTGACGCTTCCGCGTGCTGCCGCGTGCCTGAACCGTGCGCAGCAGGTGTTGGAGATTGAGCCGAGCATCGTCGATGGCGAGCGCACGCTGGATGACGGGGCGCGCGAGCCCCAAGACGAAGCCGATGCGGTGGCTGTGTTCGACCACATGTCGTTTCGCTTTGACGATGCCGACGAGGACACCCTGTGCGACCTGAGCTTTGCCTGCCGTCGCGGTCAGACGACTGCGATCGTTGGCTCGACAGGCTCGGGCAAGTCGACGGTGGCAAAGCTTCTGCTGCGCTTCCACGATGCCACCAAGGGCTCCATTCGCCTGAATGGTGTGGACCTGCGCGAGCTTACGCAAGATGAAATCCGCGGGCGCATTGCCTATGTGCCGCAGAAGGCGTGGCTGTTCTCGGGCACGGTGGCGAGCAACCTTCGCTTTGGTAACGAAGGCGCGACCGAGGGCGACATGCTTCACGCGCTTGAGGTTGCCCAGAGCACCTTTGTACTCGACCAACCGCAGGGGCTCGATACCCCGGT
>CALLFD010000195.1 GCA_937997605.1 uncultured Collinsella sp.
CGATAACGGCGATCATGGCGACAACGAACAGCACGTACGGGAACGCCAGGAAGATATCCGCACAGCGCATGATGATCGTATCCCAGATGCCGCCGTAGAAACCGGCCAGGGCGCCCATGACCAGACCGATCAACGTGGAGATGGCAGTAGCCATAATGCCGACGGACAGCGAAACGCGTGCACCGTAGATAACACGCACGAGAATGTCACGACCGAGGGCATCGGTGCCAAACGGGTGCTCGGCACACGGAGCCAGCAGCGACGTCTGGGCCATGGTAGTCGAGTCGGAAGCCGTCGGCGAACCGAGCCAGGGCTTAGCCCACAGATCTGCGGTCAGGGCAACAACAACAACGATGATGATCCAGCAGACACCGATAACGGCGAGCTTGTTCTTACGAAGACGCTTAAAAGCGTCGCCCCACAGCGTGCGGGACTTGGCGGGAGCAGATGCGACCTTGGTGGCGGTAGCCTGCTCCTGAGACTGAGAATCAGTTTCCTGCATGAGACGTACCTCCCTTAGGCCTTATCCGACGGACCGCCAAGGCGGATGCGCGGGTCGAGGAATGCATAGCTAATGTCGACGAGCAGGTTAATCACCATGACGACGACGACGATGAGCGTAACGCCGCCCATAACGATGGGCCAGTCACGCATGCTAATGGCGCGATAGACCTCATAGCCGATACCGGGCCAGTTAAAGACCGTCTCGGTCAGAATGGCGCCCGAAAGCATGCCGCCAAAGTCGACACCAATATAGGTAACGACGGGGATGAGTGCATTCTTAAGCGCATGCTTGATGATGATCGCACGATTGGAGAGACCCTTGGCTTTTGCCGTACGAATGTAATCCTGGTTCATGACGTCAAGCAGCTGCGAGCGCATAATGCGGGCAGCATAAGCGGTCGAAACCGAAGCCAGCGTAATGGTCGGAAGCACATAGTGCATCCAATCCTGATACTGAGAGCTGGCACCGCCGGCACCCGAGATCGGCATGGAGAATGCACCGCCCGTGGCGTCCTTGAGAATGACGCCAAAGAACAGTTGCAGCAACATACCGAGCCAGAAGGCCGGGACGGCAACGAGGATCGACGTGGTGAGCGTTACCAAAATATCCCAGAAGGAATAACGCTTTACCGCCGAAATGATACCCGCACCGATACCCATGATTGCCTCGAGCACGATGGCGCACGCGGCAAGTTTGACCGTATACGGATACTTCTGAGCAAAGATTTCCGTAACCGGCAGTTTGCGCTGATACGAATTGCCCAGATCGCCATGAAGCAGGCCGTTCATGTAATACAAGTAACGGTCCACGAGCGACGTTTGAACGGGGTCGCCGTTCTCGTCAAGGATCGCGTTGCCGTCCTCGTCCGACTGGACCAGGTGATAGCGGACGCGAAGCTGAAGCTCCACCTCGGGGGACAGAGCCTTGTCTCCACCGATCAGCTTGATCGGATCTCCCGGCACGATATTCTGGAGGGCGAACAAAATCAGCGTAACGCCCAAAAACACCGGGATGAACTGAAGCACACGTTTAACGATGTACTTACCCATACCACTCCCCTATCTAGGGATTAACCTAAATGGGATGCCGATCGCCAGACCGGCATCCCAAAATTACCATCAGCCAGTTTACCCCAGGTTAGGGAGAACTGTATGTTTCCCATGAGGTCTACGTAAATACTTGACCCTCACGGAAGCTGCAAACTCTTAGGCGAGCTCAGCGGTACCCAGATCGGCGTGCTTCTGCGGATCGACATAGAGGTGCTTGATGCGATCGGAGCCGGCGATGGTGTGCGTGTAGAACATCACCGGAATGACCGGGCAGTCGGCAGCGACCATTGCATCGGCCTCCTGCATCTTAGCGACGCGCTCTTCGTCGTCAACCGTGGTACGGGCCTCGTCGACCTTGGCGTCGAACTCGGGGTTGTTGTAACCAGAGCGGTTGTCGCCACCGAGGGAGTCGGAGTGGAACAGCGGATACAGGAAGTTGTCCATGATCGGGTAGTCAGCAATCCAACCCAGACGACCGAACTGATAGTTAAAGTTCTGATACTGCTCGAGCAGGGCAGACCACTCGGGGGTATCGGAGACAGCGGTAACGCCAACCTTGGCGAGGTCGCCGATGATGGACTCCATGATCTCCTTGTGGCCACCGTCCTGGTTGTAGGACAGAGTCACGTTAATGCCACGATCGCCGTTAGCACCAGCGGGAGCAACCTTGTCGAGGTACTCGTTAGCCTTGTCGACGTCGTAGGCGCAGAACTCCCATGCGCCCTCCTTGTAGCCATCGATGCCCGGAGGAACAATGCCGTCGGCGGGGGTACGGGTACCCTTGAAGATGGTCTTGCAGATGGCCTCACGGTTGATGGCCAGGGAGATGCCCCTACGCAGGTCGGCGTTGTTGAACGGCTCGGCCGTGTTGTTGCAGGTCAAGTAGTAGGTGGAAGGCTCGGAGCCGAGCAGCATACGCTCGCCGTCACCCATGGTGTAGCCGTCCTTGGACACGCCGCGATCCTTCTTGGCGGCGTCGATCTGAGCAACGGGAACGTCGCAGACATCGAGGTTACCGGCCTGGAACTCCTTGTAAGCGGTCTCCATGTCCTTGATGACCTGGAAGTGGATGCCATCGATCTTGGCCTTGTCGCCATAGTAATCGTCGAACTTCTTGAGGTTGATCTCCTGACCATCCTCCCACTTGCCGTCCATCATGAACGGGCCGTTACCGACCGGTGCAAGATAGAAGCTCTTGGCATCGGACTCGGCGCACTCGGGAACCGGGGCCAGAGCCGGGTGAGAGGCGACGAAGGGGAAGTCGGCGTAAGCGGAAGACAGCTTGACGACGAGGGTCTCATCGTCGGGGCAAGTAACACCGCTGAGCTCGGTAGCGTTACCGGCAAGCAGGTCGTCATAGCCCTCGACCATGGAAAGGTGATAGGAGACCTCGGAAGGGCCGTACTCGGTAGCGATGGCCGACTTGGTGTTGACCAGACGCTCCCAACCGAGCTTGAAGGACTTGGAGGTAACGTCGTCACCGTTGTGGAACTTGGCCTTCTTGATCTTGAAGGTAAACTCGGTGGCGTCGTCGTTGGCCTCAAAAGACTCGCAAGCCAGCGGAACGATCTCGCCCTTCTCGGCGTCATAAGAGGTCAAAGCGTCAAAAAGCTGGTACTCGACCTGAGTGCCCTGGTCCTCCTGGACATTGTAGGGGTCGATGCAGACCGGGTTGTTGATGTAGAAGTTCAGCGTCGAACCGGACTCAGAACCGGAAGCGTCGCCGCCCTTCTTGCCGCATGCGGCAAGAAAAGCCATGGAGCTCGCAGCGAGGGTGCCGCCAACAAAGGCGCGACGACCCATAACGGGCTGGTGGAACATAGAATCAGCCATGCCATCCTCCTTATGAGATAGGACAAAGAAATGTTCAGTCGGACATATGTCGAGACAATCCGATCCGAACCATCAAAACGCCGCCCGCTGCTATGGCTGGTTATGCACAACGGACCAACGTTTCGCAATACAGTAGCGCATTTTATGCACGATTTGGGGCTAATTCCGGTTAACGGTCGAGAATTTCTTTAGTTGGGCGAAGTATGTGGGGATATTTTGACTCTGTTACAAATATGTAAACAAAAAGGGTCCCGCACCTGCGAGACCCATTGCAAACGTATATACGCCGCTGCTTAGTAGCCGACGATGCCCTGCGGGAAGAAGAACATGCACAGGACGACGCACACGGCAAAAACAACGGCCATAATTACCGTCAGGCGATCGAGGTTCTGCTCCATGACGCCCGTGGCAGAGCTGGAGTTATACAGCGAGCTAGCGATCATATCCGAAACGCCGGTGCCCTTACCGGAATGCATCAGGACGAGAATCGTCAGCGCCACGGCAGAGACAGCCCAAACGACAAACAGAAGAATCTGGAACGGACCCATAGATAAGCTCCTTAATAGAACAGTTCAAACTCCAGTACTGTACCACAATCCCCCGCTCTCCCCTACCTGCCACTCAAGGACGGGGTGGAAATGGCAGAAATACCAAAAAGGGGGTTGTCCGGTTGTGGACAACCCCCTTACTAGAAAACGGTATTTGTTTTCTATTAGGCCTCGGTGGCGAGCACGCGGCCCGTCATCTCGGCGGAAGGCTCAATACCAGCCATGGTGAGCATGGTCGGAGCGATATCGGAAAGACGGCCGTCCTCGATACCGGTGAGCTTGGCCTTCTCATCAACAATGATGAACGGCACGCGGTTGGTGGTGTGAGCCGTAAACGGATGCTTGGAACCGTCGGAAGCAACGTCAAACATGTGATCGGCGTTACCGTGGTCGGCGGTAATCAGCGCAAAGCCGCCCTTGGCGAGAATCGCCGGGACAACCTTGGACAGGGCATCGTCAACAGCCTCGACGGCCTTAACGGCGGCGTCGAAGACACCGGTGTGACCAACCATGTCGCAGTTCGCGAAGTTTACGATGTAGAAATCAGCACGATCCTCGTTGATGGCGGCGACAAGCTTCTCGGTCACCTCGGGAGCGCTCATCTCGGGCTGCAGATCGTAGGTAGCGACCTTGGGGGAAGCGACGAGCACGCGCTCCTCGCCCTCCTTGGGCTCCTCGATGCCGCCGTTGAGGAAGAACGTCACGTGGGCGTACTTCTCGGTCTCGGCGGTGTGCAGCTGCTTCAGGCCATTGGCGGCGATAACGTCGGCCAGGACGTTCTCGGGGAACGTCTTGGGGAAGGCGACCTCGACGTCAAACGTCGGATCGTACTCGGTCATCGTCACAAAGTGAGAAAGCTTGATCTGCTCGCGCTCAAAGCCGTCGAACTCCTTGTCCGTGAACACGCGGGTCATCTGACGAGCGCGGTCGGGACGGAAGTTGAAGAAGATGGCCGCGTCGCCCTCGTGGATGCCCTCGTTGTGGGCAGCGAAGGGCTCGACGAACTCGTCGCCGCGCGGATCCTTCTCGTAGTAGGCCTTGATACCGGCAACGGGGTCGGTATCAGCATCGGACGCGTTGACCATGACGTCGTAGGCGCGCTGGATGCGCTCCCAACGATTATCGCGGTCCATGGCCCAATAACGGCCCGAGACGGTGGCAACGCGTGCGTCGCAACCGGTCTCCTCGGAGATCTTAGCCAGGAAGGCGCAGAACTCACTCATGTAACCGGCACCGGACTGCGGGTCAACGTCGCGGCCGTCCATAAAGGCGTGTACACGAACGGTCTTGACGCCATGCTGGGCAGCCATCTTGACCAGAGCCTCAACGTGGTTCATATGAGAATGAACACCGCCAGGGCTCATAAGGCCCATGAGGTGGAGGGTCTTGCCGTCAGCCTTGACGTCGTCCATAGCCTTGACAAAAACCTCGTTCTTGGCGATGGAGCCGTCCTTGATGGCGTTGTTGATGCGCGAAAGCTCCTGGAACACGATGCGTCCGGCACCGATGTTGAGGTGACCCACCTCGGAGTTACCCATCTGGCCATCGGGAAGACCCACGTCCTCGCCCGAAGCGCCGAGCGTGGTGTGGGGGTACTTCTCGTACAGGCTATCAAGGAAGGGCGTCTTGGCAGCGGCGACGGCGTTCTCGCCATCGGCCGGAGCAAGGCCGCAACCATCCATGATGATCAGGAGTGCAGGAAGATGACGCTGTGCCATATGTCCTACTCGCCTGCCTTGACGACCATAGAGGCGAAGTCGGCAGCCTTGAGCGAAGCGCCGCCCACGAGGGCGCCGTCAACGTCGGGCTTGGCGACGAGCTCGGCAATGTTGCCGGGCTTGGCGGAACCGCCGTAGAGAACGCGGATGCCGTTGGCGAGCTCCTCGCCGAACATCTCCTTGAGGGTCTCACGGATAGCGCCGCAGACCTCCTGAGCGTCCTCGGCGGTAGCGGTCTTGCCGGTGCCGATGGCCCAGATGGGCTCGTAGGCGACGACGACCTGCTTGGGGCAGGTGATCTCAAGGCCAGCAAGGCCAGCCTTGACCTGGTTCACGACGTGCTCGACATAGGTGCCAGCCTCGCGGACCTCAAGGGACTCGCCGCAGCAGAAGACGGGAACAAGACCGGCGGCAACGAGAGCCTTAGCCTTCTTGTTCTGGTCCTCGTCGGTCTCGTGGAAGTAGTCGCGACGCTCGGAGTGACCGATAATGCAGTAGGTGCAGCCAGCGGACTTGAGCATGTCGCAAGAAGACTCACCGGTGAAGGCACCCTTGGCCTCCCAGTACACGTTCTGTGCACCGAGGGCGATGGGGGCAGCCTGAATGCGGTCATGAACCGTGGTGATGTCGATGGTCGGAGGGCAGACGAGCACCTCGACGCCAGCCGGAACCTCGGGCAGAGCCTGAGCCAGCTCGTCGGCGAGCTTGGCGGCCTCGGCGACGTCGTTGTTCATCTTCCAGTTACCAGCGATAAGAAGGGTGCGATTAGGCATCGAGAAGCGCCTCCACTCCGGGCAGGGCCTTACCCTCGACGAGCTCCATGGAAGCGCCACCACCGGTGGAGATCCAGCTCATCTTGTCGGCCAGGTTGAACTTGTTGACAGCTGCAACAGAGTCGCCACCGCCGATGATCGAGGTGCAGTCGGCCTCGGCGACAGCCTCGGCGATAGCCTGGGTGCCGTGAGCGAAGTTGTCGAACTCGAAGACGCCCATGGGGCCATTCCAGAACACGGTCTTGGCGCCCTTGACGGCCTCGGCGTAAAGCTCCTCGGTCTTGGGGCCGATGTCCATACCCTCACGATCGTCGGGGATAGCGTCGGAAGCGACAACCTCGGGGACAGCGTCCTCGCCAAAGTGATCGGCAACGCGGTTGTCGATGGGGAGCAGGATCTTGACGCCCTTCTCCTCGGCCTTCTTGAGCATCTCGCCAGCGCGCTCGACCCAGTCCTCTTCCTTGAGGGACTGACCGACGGACAGGCCCTGAGCCAGGAAGAAGGTGTAGGCCATACCGCCACCGATGATCAGGGTGTCAGCAGAGTCGATGAGGTGATCGAGAACGCCGATCTTGGAGGAAACCTTGGAACCGCCGACGATGGCGACGAAGGGACGCTCGGGCTCGGCGAAGATGCCGGTCAGCGTGTCGACCTCCTTCTCGAGCAGGAAGCCAGCGACGGCAGGCAGGTAAGCGGCGGGGCCCACGACGGAACCCTGGGCGCGGTGAGCGGTACCGAAAGCATCGAGAACGAAGACGTCGCCATAGGAAGCGAGCTTCTTGGCGATCTCGGGATCGTTCTTCTTCTCACGCTTGTCAAAACGGACGTTCTCGAGAACGAGGACCTTGCCCGGCTCGACGGCGGCGACAGCCTCAGCAGCCTTCTCGCCGTAGGTGTCGGCGACAAAGGCAACGTCGAGACCAGAGAGCTCAGCGAGCTTCTTGGCGACGGGCTCGAGGGACAGCTCGGGCTGGAAGCCGGTGCCCTCGGGACGGCCGAGGTGGCTCATGAGGATGACGCGAGCGTTGTGCTCAACGAGGTAGTTGATGGTGGGCAGGGCAGCCTTGATACGGGTGGTGTCGCCAACGACGCCATCCTTGATTGGCACGTTAAAGTCAACGCGGACGAGAACGCGCTTTCCGTCGACATCGATGTCGCGGACGGTCTTCTTGGTAAAGGCCATGTTTGCTTCTACCTTTCGTACGTGTCTGCCTCCCATTACGGCAGACGATTTCTTATAAAAAGGGCGCGACCCTAGGGTGTAAGCCCTATAAGGCCGCGCCCTTCTTTAGACGCTCAACGAGCTATTCGCTAAAAGCTAAATTAAGCAACGAACTTCTCGAAGTACTTGATGGTGCGGACCATCTGAGAGGTGTAGGAGTTCTCGTTGTCGTACCAAGAGGTGACCTGAACGAGGGTCTGGCCGTTGCCGAGGTCAGAGCACATGGTCTGAGTGGCGTCGAAGATGGAGCCGTGGGTCTCGCCGATGATGTCGGTGGAGACGATGTCGTCCTCGTTGTAGCCGAAGGTCTCGGAGATGGTGGCAGCGTAGGCCTTCATAGCAGCGTTGACCTCGTCGACGGTGACCTTCTTGTCAACGACGGCGTAGAGGTTGGTCAGCGAGCCGGTCGGCGTCGGGACGCGCTGGGCGGCACCGATGAGCTTGCCGTTGAGCTCGGGGAGAACCAGGCCGATGGCCTTGGCAGCGCCCGTGGTGTTCGGGACGATGTTCTCGGAGCAGGCGCGGGAGCGACGGAAGTTGCCCTTGCGCTGCGGGCCGTCGAGCGGCATCTGGTCGCCGGTGAAGGCGTGGATGGTGGTCATGATGCCGGACACGATGGGAGCGAAGTCGTTCAGACCCTTGGCCATCGGGGCGAGGCAGTTGGTGGTGCAGGAAGCAGCGGAGATGATGTTGTCCTCAGCGGTCAGCGTCTCATGGTTGACGTTGTACACGATGGTGGGCAGATCGCTGCCGGCCGGAGCGGAGATGACGACCTTCTTGGCGCCAGCGTTGATGTGGGCCTGAGCCTTAGCCTTGCTGGTGTAGAAGCCGGTGCACTCGAGAACGACGTCGACGTCAAGGTCGCCCCAAGGCAGGTTGTTAGCGTCGGCCTCCTTGTAGATCTTGATCTCCTTGCCGTCAACGGTGATGGAATCCTCGCCAGCAACGACCTCGTGATCGCGAGCGTAGTTGCCCTGCGTGGAGTCGTACTTCAGCAGGTAAGCGAGCATATCGGGAGAGGTGAGGTCGTTGATAGCGACGATCTCGGAGCCCTCATGACCGAACATCTGACGGAAGGCCAGACGACCGATGCGACCGAAGCCGTTAATAGCAACCTTTACTGCCATTGTGTCTCCTTTCGTAAGGCCCCCGCAAGCTACAGCGCCCGCCGTTGAGGCCCACAAACTAACCACTCGCCTAATATACCTTTTTTTTGACTTGAATTTCACGAGAATGCTCGAAATTGAAAATCAAATTTGCGTTAAAACGTTTTAAATACTAAAATAGCAGCTAAATCCATATATAAGTCGTTACTTCAAACTACCTGTTTGCTTCAATGAGCTTTTCAAGCCGTAAAACACGATGGTAGAGGGCTGACTTCGACAAGGGAGGGTCAGCCATCTCCCCCAAATCACGCAGCGACAGATCGGGATAGCGCTCGCGCAGGTCGCAAAAGACCGCCAAGGCATCCGGAAGCGCATCACGAAGGCCACGCTGCTCGAGCTCATCGATAAGCGCAAGCTGATGTTGGGCGGCACCGGCGCTTCTGGTCTGGTTGGCGAGCTCGGCGTTCACGCGACGGTTCACATCGTTCTTAACCAACTTGACCGCGCGCGCCTCCTCAATCTCGGCAACGCTGCGCTTGGCGCCAATCAGCTTTAATAGATGCTCGATTTCCTCGGCGCTCTTAATGTACACGGCATATGACCCCCGCCGTGCATTAACACGAGCATGGACCCCAATCTGCTCCAACAGATCGCAAAGCCCCTTGGCATATTGCTCGCCCTGCACAGCAATCTCCAAATGAAAATCGCCGCGTGGATCGGCCACGAAGCCGCCCGCGATGAGCGCGCCGCGGATATAGGCAAGTCTACAGCAAGGACGGGCAACGATATGTCGGGGTACGCCGGCGACAAGTCCTCCCCTACGTTCGAGGATACCCAGCAGAACCAAGGCCTTATCCAGGTCTGGCTGATCAGGCAAGGTGATGAGGTAGTTTCGAACCTTATGCAATACAGATTTACGGACGGTGAACTCCGTTTTGAGCTTAAGGATACGATGCGTCAGCGTGATCATCGTGCGCGCGACGGCTCCCGTCTCAGTCGCAACCGTCAAACGATACCGCCCAGAGCCGGTAAGCGAGAGCGTACCGCTCACGCGCGTGAGGGCGGCAAGCGTCGACAAGTCGCAGTATTCACATTCGGGTTCGCAGCGCGCAAGCTCGTCGCGCACCTCAGCGGTAAACGACATGCAGGCCTATGCCTTCGTGTTGGCGCGCGACAGGTCGCGGTGGGAGATGCTCACATGATACTGAGCGCCTTCCAGGTAACGGGCCGTGGCCTCGGCAATGGCAACGCTGCGGTGCTGGCCGCCCGTGCAGCCGATGGCGATAGAAAGCTGCGGCTTACCCTCCGCGATATAACCCGGCATCACCGTATCGAGCAGCTGTGTCCAAGCCTTCCAAAACTCCTGCGTCTTGGGATGGTCCAGAACAAAATCGGAGACCTTTTTATCGAGACCGGTCATCGTGCGCATCTCGGGATCGTAGAACGGATTGGGCAGGAAGCGGACGTCGATCATAATATCCGCTTCGACGGGCATGCCGTGCTTAAAGCCAAACGAGAACACGTGGACATCCATAAGCTGCTGGTCGGACAGCTCGGAAAATGCCATACGCAGCTTGTTGCGCAGCGCAGAGGTGCGCAGACGGCTCGTGTCGATAATCATATCGGCTCGGTCGCGCACGCCCTGCAGCTGAAGGCGCTCGCGCTGAATGGCATCGGCCGTAGTCTCCCCCGGCTTGGCAATGGGATGACGGCGGCGATTTTCGCTGTAGCGACGAATCAGCACCTCGTCAGAAGCCTCCAGGAACACGATGTCGCAGCTCATCTCGCGCTCTTCGAGAGCGGCGACCGCATCGAGCAACTCGTCAAACAGTCCCTGGCTACGCAAATCGCAGGTGACGGCGAGATGCCTGCCCACGCCCGTATTGATGCCGACGAGCTCGGCAAGCTGGGCGATGAGACGCGGAGGCAGGTTATCGATGCAAAAATAGCCCATGTCCTCGAACACGTGCATGGCCTGTGTGCGGCCCGATCCGGACATTCCGGTGATGATGACGATATCGGGGATGCGCTCCGAGCGCTCCGCCGCATCCATGGCATCTCCCTTTTGCATGTGCTGCCTCCCGAAAACAAGCGCGGGACCCAGCAACCCGGATCCCGCGCGGTCAATTGCCTATATTGAGTATACCGCCCCGAGCGGATACGAGGCCTGTCTTACGCCTCAAGCGCAGCCTTGAACCAACTCGTAATACTCGTGGGGTGCGTGATGGCGGTGCCGACGACAACGGCCCAGGCGCCAGCATCGATCGCGGCGCGAGCCTCCTCGGGCGTGTGCACGCGGCCCTCGCAGATGATGGGAAGACCGGGGAATTCCTCGGTCGCCTGACGCAGGAGCGGCAGATCGGGGCCATCGGCCATGGTGCAGTCGATGGCAGCGACACCGTGAGAAAGCGTGGTAGATACAAGGTCGAAGCCCATATCAACCGCACGGCGAATGTCCTCGATGGTGGCACAATCCGCCATCAGGAGCACACCCTCCTCGTGCAGCGGGCGGAAGGTATCCTCGACCGACTTGCCGTCGGGACGCGGACGATCGGTGGCGTCGATCGCCACGATATCGGCACCCGCAGCAACGCAGGCGCGAGCGTGACGCAGCGTCGGCGTGATGTAAACGCCCTCGTGCCCATCCTTCCACAGGCCGATAACAGGAACCTCACAGCGACCCTTAATGGCGGCAATGTCGGCAAGGCCCTGGCAGCGAATGGCGGCGGCGCCGCCGAGCTCGCAAGCACGAGACATTTGAGCCATGGTCTCGGGCGTACGAAGCGGCTCGCCCATATACGCCTGAACGCTCACGACGAGCTTACCCTTCAGGGATTGAATCAAAGGATCGACGGTCATAAGGCTGCAACCTTTCTCAGAACAGCCTCCCGAGGCGTGTTGTCTCGGGAGGCTCCTACAGAAGATACGTTTACTTCAACGAGGCAAGAAGATGCTCAGCGGCACCGATGAGCGGAGCATCGCCCTCCAGAGAACCGATGAGGATCGGCGTGTCCTGAAGCGGATCGAGCGCCTGGCTGGCATAGCCCTCGTGCACCGAATCCTTCCACGTCTGTGAACGCCAATCGGGACCTTGGTGAATCACGCCACCCGAAAGCACGATGACCTCGGGGTCCAGGATGTTAGCGAGCGAGCCCAAGCTGGCACCCAGCGCAAAGCCGGCGTCATGGATGACCTCGGTCGCCTTTGCGTCGCCCGCGCGGCACAGGTCGTTCACATCGCGACCGACCGAAGGACGGCTGGGGTCGACGCGGCCAAAACGCTCATCGTACATTCGACCAATGGAAGTGCCCGAAGCAACCGACTCCAGATGGCCAGAACGCCCGCAGGCGCAGGGAATGCCGGCGGCAGCCGAGCACTCGATGTGGCCCATATGGCCAGCAGCACCATGGAAGCCTTGCATCACGCGGCCGTTCTCGACATATGCGCCGCCGATACCCGTACCGATGCCAAGACACAAGACGGAGAACTTGCCCTTGCCGACGCCCCAGTGGGCCTCGCCCAGAGCATGAGCCTGCACGTCGCCTACAACGGCAACGGGAAGACCGAGGTCCTCGCGCAGACGCGGCCCCAACTGGACGCCGGACCAGCCGGGCATGATCTCGTTGGCATACGCGATGGCGCCCGTCTTGGGATCGACGACGCCGGCAGCACCGATACCGACGCCAAGGACCTCGACATCGGGATTCGCCTCGAGAGCAGCCTTGATGGACGCCTCGATACGCTGGAAGACGGCCTCGCCGCCCTCTTGGGCCTCGGTGGGAACCTCGGCCTCAAAAACGGGATGAGGCACGCTACCGTCAGCCGGGTACTCCATAATGGCGGTCGCAATCTTGGTGCCGCCGATATCAACGGAGCAAATGTACTTGTTCTCCATGTCGCTCTCCTTAGGAGATAAAAACAACTACAGGAAATGAAGGCTGCGTTATCGCCGCAGCTTGGTAAAGGTTTCCCGGGTGCCCGAGGTTGGGGTGAAAGCGGTCGGGCGTTGACCTAATGGGTCACGCTCGACCGCTTGAGCCCCAAGATCGGGTGCCCGGGGAAGCTTTACAGGAGACCGTTGTCCTGGAGGACCTTCTTAATAGCCTCGACGTTCTCGCCGGTCATGGCCTTCACCGGGCGCGGCATGGTCGGGCTGTCGAAGATGCCCATGAGGTTCATAGCGGTCTTGAAGGCGCCGACGCCACCGGCATAGCCCTGGACGCCCGAGGTGACATCCCAGATGTGCGAAATCTCATTGAGGCGGTCCTGCTCGGCCTTGACGGTAGCCCAGTCACCAGCCTGAGCGGCCTTCCACTGACGTACGTAGCCCTCGGGCTCAACGTTGGCGAGACCCGGGACGGAACCGTCGGCGCCACCGAGGTAGGCGCCGTCGACAACAACCTCGTGACCGGTGAGAATGCTCATCGGATGGCCGTTCTTCTCGTTCTCCTGAACGAGGTAGCGGAACGAGATGTCATCACCCGAGGAATCCTTGACGCCGGCCAGAACGCCCTCGGCACCGAGCTTGGCAAGGAGCTTCCACGGGAGCTTGGTGTGGACACACACGGGGATGTCGTAGGCGAAGATGGGCAGGTCGAGTTCCTCATGCAGGATGCGGAAGTGCTCCTCGACCTCGGTCATGCCCTGCAGGGCATAGAACGGGCAGGTGGCGACAAGCGCATCGGCGCCCAGCTCCTGAGCGACCTTACCGTGCTCGATCATGCGCTCGGTCTCGGTGTCGATGATGCCGACCAGAACGGGAACGCGGTGGTCGACGATACGGACGGCCTCGGCGATGATCTGACGGCGACGCTCGTCGGTGGAGAAGACGACCTCGCCCGAGGAGCCCAGGAAGAACAAGCCATCGACGCCGGCATCGATCATGCGGTTGATGCTGCGCTCAAAGGAGGCAACATCGAGCTGGTGGTCTTCGGTATCGGGAACAACGACGGGAGGGATAACGCCGGTGAATTTCTGAGTTGCCACAAGAATCTCCTTAGTTGTCTGGCGGGCAGCCCTATGCCGCCCACTCTTGTTGGCAGTGTCCAGGCCGTCTAGGCCAAAGAACACGGGTAGAACGTTTGGTTAAAGAAGTCGACGACTTCGTTTTCGAACGCATTGATGCGCTCGTGAGCGTATTTTGCATAGATGATATGCCTCCGGTCACACTCAAGACCGTTGAATACGGCAAACTGATCCTTGGGATCGCTCACGGTATCCATAAGCGATGTGCCCATGAGCACCGATCCGCGCACCCGAGACGACAGCGCCTCGAGGCCGCCAGGAAGCGGATTGGCAACCGCCGTGCAGGCGAGGCCCCGCTCGTCCAGAGCAGAAACCGCCAGCGCGACTCCGCCGCCAAGACCCTCGCCCCATGCAAAGATGCGGTCGGGGTCCATGCCATCAAGATTGCGCGCCACCTTCGCCAGCGCGCAACCCCAACGGACGCGCTCGACAAAAGCGGGCGAAGAAATCCCCCGCTGCAGGTCGTTCGCACCAGCAACATCGTCATCCAGCGCGAGGACGGCATACCCCATGGCGGCAAATCTCGTCATGTGATGCCAGCCGCGCACAGGCCGATCGATGTCGTGGAACATCAGGCACAGCGGCACGCGCTCAGATACTCGGGCACGACCGACAGGCTCGATCAAACGAGCGTGAATCGCATCGTCACCGAGCTCAAAGGAGACCTCCGAGTAACGGGCGCAGGGGTTAACAAAGTCAATCGCCGTAATGGCCAGGCCTTGAATCTCAAGATTCGAAGCGCATGTCTCTAAATCAGAAACATCTGCTTGGACATCACCGCGCCAGTCCCGATATTCTGCGAGCCTTGACGAAACCGTTCCAGGAATTCCCACGAGCCCGGGGACAATCAGCTCGTCAACATTGCTCTCGCACTTAGACATGAGCCTCCCCTCCCTTGCAGAAAAACGGAATGATCAAATCGTCAAAATCCTGAATCTCCTCGTGGCCAAAGCCTTCAAAAAACTCATGACGCTTTTCGCAGGTCAGGTTGTTATAGACCGCAAACTGCGTCGCTGGCGGACAGACGATATCGGCTGTGCCGGTGCCAAACAGCACGGGGCATTTGACCATAGGGGCAAAGTTCTTGGAATCGAAGTACGCCAGCTTGGCATAGGCTTCGTCAATACGAGTCGAGTCCTCGTCAAACCAGCGAGACCAATAGCGCAGGCCCTCGTAGGCAATGTCGTCGGCATCCAAATCCCAGACCAGGCGGAAATCTGACAGGAAGGGATAGAGGATGGCGGCGCGATTGATAAGCTCGCTGTTAAGCGCACAGGTCGCAATGCCCAAACCGCCGCCCTGCGACGCGCCGTTCACAAACACACGCGCAAGATCGATGCCCTCGAGCTCGCGAACGATGCGGCACAGGATTCGAATATCTTGGTGTAAGCGGACATAGTAGAGGTTGGCAGGGTCGCCGTCGATACCGGCGACGATATGCCCGGCAACCGTTGTGCCCTCAAATCCACCAATGTCCTCGGAGGGACCTCCTTGGCCGGGGCAATCGAGGGCGATGAGTGCCATGCCCATGCCCGCAAACGACGCCTGCTCAAACCAGCTGCGGCTTGCACCCGGATACCCATGGAACTGAAGTACCAATGGCACGGGCTCGTCCGAGACGGGTTTAAGGTACTTGGCATGCAGGCGCGCGCCACACATGCCGGTATACCAGAGGTCGAAAAGCTGGCAGGTCGCGGCATCGGCGACCGATGCCGTCTCGATCGCATAGTCAAGCCCGACGGCGTCGGCCTCGGCCATGCGATCCTTCCAAAAGAGATCGAAATCTGATGGACGGGGCATGGCGCCTCGGTATTCACCAAATTGATGTTGTAGCTCCTGAGCACTTGGCATGGCTCGTGAACCCAACCTTTCGAAATCGCAACGGAGGTGCGCCCGGCAAGGGAACCGGGCGCACGGGAGGGAAAGCGAGGCTACTCGCCGAGCTTGGGGTGCAGCAGCGACGGCGCAGCGCCGAGCAGCATCTTGGTGTAGGGGTCCTGGGGGTGCTGGAAGACCTGCTTGGCCTCGCCCTGCTCGACGATCCTGCCGCCATTCATAACGATGATGTCGTCAGAGATATAGCGGACCGTCTGGATGTCATGGCTGATGAACACCATGGCCAGGCCGAGCTCCTTCTTAAGGTCGGTCAACAGGTTCAGAATCTGTGCGCGGACCGAAACGTCCAGAGCCGAGGTGGGCTCGTCGGCGATGATGGCATCGGGGTTCAGCGACAGGGCACGGGCAATTGCGACGCGCTGACGCTGGCCGCCCGAAAGCTGACCGGGAAGAACCTCGGCGGCGGAGCTGGGCAGACCGGTGAGCTCCAGGAGCTCCTTGACGCGCTTCTCCTGCTCGGCCTCGGTACCCAGGTTGTGGACGCGCATGGGGTCGAGCAGCTGCTCGCGAACGACCATGCGGGGATTGAGCGCCGTGGCCGGGTTCTGGAACACGACCGAGATGACGCGACCCATGTGGCGACGGTCCTCGGCGGTACGTTTGGTAACGTCCTTGCCCTTAAAGTAGACCTTGCCGCTCGTGGGGGCCTGCAGGCCGCACATGACGTTGGCGGTGGTGGACTTACCGCAACCGGACTCGCCGACGATGCCGATCGTCTGACCGGGCATGAGCTTAATCGTTACACCCTGGACGGCGTGAACCAGGTTGGGGTGCAGAATCGAGCCGGTACGGGTCCTAAAGGTGACGTGGACGTCATCAAGGAAGATGATCGGCTCGACGCCGTTGACTGCGGTCTCGCTCATCTACATCACCTCCGCGTGAGGGGTCAAACCATTTGCCTTGAGCACCTCGTCGGGGAGCTCGGAATAGAAGTGCTCGGTGCCGGGCACGCGCTTGAAGACCGGACGGGTGTCCAGGCCAATACGCGGGTGGCTCGAGCGGGGCGCGAAGCGATCGCCCTTGGGGAAATCGCGCGGGCTCGGAACGGCGCCGGGCACCTGGTGCAGGCGGCCCGAACCGCTCTCGATAGACAGAACGGAACCCAGAAGACCGCGGGTGTACTCGTGAATCGGGTTAGTGAGCAGCTCCTTGGTGGGCGCCTGCTCGATAACCTGACCGGCGTACATAACCGTGATGTTATGGGCAACCTCGGCGACCAGAGCCAGGTCATGCGAAACGAAGATCATGGCAAAGCCGAGTTTGGCCTGAAGATCGTTGAGCAGCTTGATGACCTGCTTCTGGACGGTAACGTCCAGAGCGGTCGTGGGCTCGTCGCAGATGACCAGCTTGGGGTCGCGGGTAAGGGCCATAGCGATCAGAACACGCTGACGCTGGCCGCCGGAAAGCTCGTGCGGATAGCTCTCGAGCGTGCGCTTGGGATCGAGGCCGACGAGCTCCAGGAGCTCCTCGGCGCTGCGGGTTCCGCCGCGCTTGGTGAGCTGCTTCATCTGGGCAGAGATGAGCATGGAAGGGTTGAGCGAGGACAGGGCGTCCTGATAGACCATAGCGATATCGGTACCGCGCAGGCCGAACCACTCCTTCTTGCTCATCTTGAGCAGGTCACGGCCCTCCCAGAGGACCTCGCCGGAAAGGTGCTCGTCCTCATCGGTCAGGCCCATGATGGCCAGCGTGGTGATGGACTTACCGCAACCGGACTCGCCCACCAGGCCCATGGTCTGACCAGGACGGACGTCAAAGTTGACATGGTCGACGACGTTGATATCACCGTGATGCTCAAACTGGATGCAGAAGTCACGGACCGAGAGAATCGGTTCGACAGACTCGTCGGGCACATGGCGATCGTCACGCTTGAGCTCGACATCGCGCAGGGCGCCAAGGCGAGCGGAGAGGGACTGGGCCTGCTCCTTGTAGGCGCGAACGGGGTCGGAGACCAGCAGGTCGGCCTCGCGACGCTTGGAGGAATCGGTCGGATCCAGGGCGGCGGAGGGAGCAGCGGCCATGGCGTCGGTAATGCCCTCGGAGAGGATGTTGAGCGCCAGGCAGGTGATCATGATGGCCAGGCCCGGGAACAGCGCCTGCCACCAACGGCCAGCGAGCACGCCGCCGCGGGCGTCGGCGAGGATGTTGCCCCAGGTAGCGGTGGGCTCCTGGATACCAGCGCCGATGAAGGTCAGCGAGGCCTCGAAGATGATGGCGTCGGCGACCAGGGTAACGGTAAAGACCATGATCGGGGCGATGCAGTTACGCAGAACATGCTTGATCAAAATCCACGGAGCCTTGGCGCCGGAAACGATGACCGCGCGGACATAGTCCTCGCCGTACTCGGACACGATGTTGGCGCGTACGATACGGGCAATCTGCGGAGTGTACATAAAGCCGATGGCGAAGATGATCGACGGCACGGAGTTGCCCAGGATGGAGACGAAGACGGCCGCGAGGGCGATGCCCGGGATGGACATGATGATGTCCAAGATACGCATGATCGTCTCGGAGACGGCCTTGCGCGAAACCGCTGCAAGGGCGCCCACGACCGAGCCGCAGACCAGAGCCATGGCGGTGGCGCCAAAGCCGATAATCAGCGAGTAACGACCACCGTAGAGCATACGCGACAGAATGTCGCGACCCTTATCGTCGGTACCGAAGATAAATCCGTTGCCGGGAGCCTGGCGAGCCGTAAAGATCTCGACCGGGCTATAGGGGGCAAGAAGGGGCGCCAGAATCGCAGTCAGGGCGACCAGCACCAGCACGACGGCGGCAATCTTAGAAGACAACGTCATCTTCTTCCAGCCACCGAGCTTGAGCCCCTTGGAGGCAGCCTTCTCGAGCTGCTCGGTTTGCTTCTCTCGAATCTTTACCATAATCTACACCGTCCTGATGCGCGGGTTGATGAGCAGGTAGAGCATGTCAACCACGATGTTGATGATGATGAAGGCAAGAGCAACGACGATAACGACGCCCTGAACCAGGTTCGCCTCGTTGCCCTGAACGCCCTGCAGAATCGCGGTGCCCATGCCGGGGAGGTTGAAGATAACCTCGATGACGACGGCGCCGCCCATGAGGTAACCGATCTTAAGACCGAGGGTGGTGACCGGGGTGATCAGCGCATTGCGAAGAACGTTGATGCCGACGACGACCTTCTCGGGAACGCCGGCGCCGCGAGCCATACGGACATAATCCTTGTCGAGCTCCTCGACCATGGCGGTACGCACGATACGAGTCATCTGGCCTGTCAGCGGAAATGCCAAGGCGATAGCGGGCATGATCATACGTCCCAGATAGCCAACCGGATTCGTGGTGAAGTGAGGCAGAGCACCCGATGCCGGGAGCACCTTAAGGTAGGAAGAGAACAGCAGGATCAACAGAACGGCAAGCCAGAACGACGGGGTTGCCAAGCCGGCGATGGAAAAGACGCGGATCACTTGGTCCGGCCATTTGTCGCGATATAGTGCCGCAATGACGCCGAGCAAAAACGAAACGACCGCACCGATGGCAAGACCGATAAAGGTCAGCTGCATCGTGACGGGCAGGGCCGTGGAGATGCGCTTGGCAACGGAGTTGCGAGCAGCACCATAGGTGCCCATGTCGCCATGGATCAAATCGCCCATATAGCGCACGTAGCGCACGGGCCAGGGGTCGTCCAGACCATACTTCTCATGGTACTCGGCAACCGCCTCGGGCGAGGCACCGTCACCCAACGCCGTGTAGGCGGGGTCGGTCTTGGAGAACGACATAAGGAAGAACACCAGGACGGTGACGCCCAATGCCATGATCGGCAGCGCCACAAGACGCCTTCCAATCAAACGTAGCAAGTTGTTCACGTTCTCTCCCCTTTCTTTTGTCGGTAGGACCAACTGGTATATGAGTACGGATACTCATTACAAGACCCGAGCGACATCATTGCCGCCCGGGTCTTTGTTTCAACTATGAGGATACGGTCCCAACGACCGACATCCTGCATACAGACTCAAGCGAGTCTTACGCCTTGACGGTCGCAACGCCCCTGAAGGACATGCTCGTCGTGCCGATGCCCTTGAAGCCATCGAGGGCCTCGCCGTTGGGCGCGGTGGACGGATCGTCCCAGGAAGCGGAGACGGTCTTGACGTGGACAACGGGGTACAGAACGGCGTTGTCAGCAATGATGTCGAAGCACTCGTTCCACTTCTTCTGCTGCTCGTCGCCCTCGGCGGCAAGAGCCTCGTCCATGAGACCGTGGAGCTTCTGCCACTCAGCGGACTCCTTCCACGGGCAACGGGTCTGCATCCAGACGTTGTCGCCGTACCACCAGTTGAGCAGCAGGTCGGGGTCGGCGCCGAAGCAGGAAGGATCGCCAGGGGCAAGGAGGATATCGTAGGCCTCGCCGCCGTCGATGGCAGCGTAGGTGGCCGGCGAGGTATCGGTCTGGATGGTCACATCGAAGCCGAGAGCGTCGAGGTCGTTCTTGACCTGGGCGGCCATGCCCTTAATCTGCTCGTTGTCGGTGGTGCGCAGGGTGATGGCACCCGGGGTGATGCCAGACTCCTCAATGAGCTTCTTAGCCTTCTTGGCGTCGGTCTTGTACACCGTGGAAGCCTCATGATAGTTGGTGAAGCTCTTGGGCAGGTAACAGCTGGCAGCGGTGGCAAGGCCGGCGAAGGTGTTGCTGACCATCTTCTCGGTGTCGAGCGCATACATGACAGCCTGACGGACCTTGACGTTGTTCCAAGGCTCCTTGGCGACGTTGAACATGATGAAGCGGGTGCCGAAACCCTGAACGTTATCGATCTTGCAGCCGGCGCTCTCGAGCTGGTCGACGGCGTCAGCGGTAACGAGCTCCATAACGAGCGTGGAGCCCTCCTGCTGAGCGGTAACGCGAGCGGTGGGGTCGGTCAGGATGCTGTACTGGATCTTCTTATCCTCGGCAGCATACTCACCGTTGTACTCGGGGTTGGGAACCAGGGTAATCTCGGTATCGGAGATAGAGTCGTACATCCAGGGGCCGGAGCCGATCGGCTGCTTGGCGCGATCCTCCTCGGTCTGGGTGGCCGGGGTAACGCGGACGATGGCCAGACGATCCTTGAGCAGGGAGAAGTTGGGGACCTTGGTCTTGACCGTCACGGTGCTGGCGTCCTTGGCCTCGATGGACTCGAAGGGCTGGAAGAACGGAGCATAGGTAGCGGAAGCGGCGCAAGCGGTGTAGGAAGCAACGACATCGTCAGCGGTGACCTCGGTGCCATCGGAGAACTTGGCGCCCTTGCGGATGGTGACCTCGAAAGTGGTGTCGTCCACAGACTTGGGATCGTCGGTGGCGAGCTCGTTGAAGGTGCTGTAGTCGTGGTAATCGATGCCGTAGAGGCCCTCGACGACGTGCCAGTTAGCACCCAGGCCCACAGCGGAGCCGGTGCTGGCGGGATCGAAGCTAGACGGAGCGTAAGCGGAACCAGCGGTGATCACGCCGCCGCCACGGTTGGCGGAATCGGTGGAACCGGAAGCGGAACCCTCGTCGCTAGAGCTGCCACCGCAGCCGGTGAGACCAAGCCCTGCGACAGCAGCGACGCTGCCGGTGAGGCCGAGGAACGAACGCCTGGACATACCCTTGTTGATGATGGCCATGTCTTCTCCTATCAATAGAGAATCTTACCCGGGAGCACCTAGACGTGCCCCCGCGCAACTTGCGGACGATATATACCTTACCTACCGACGAACCCAACTGAGGTGCCGCGCTCGGCGACCGATACATACATACGCTTGAACGGTATTTACTACCGTTCACCGAATTCATTGACAAATGATTCGCCAGACAGTATGTATCGGCGAGGTGAGATATCAGTCTTCGTCAACCCGCAGGATAGCAGGGTTGTTCACCATGACTAGTCAAACGTTTTAGCGTTAATAAAACCCGAAACCAGCATGCAATCATGGCGAAATAAATGGTTGAAAATCACGCAATCATGTATATCAGTAGTTTAGGCTCGTGTTTAGCTATCGGAATGGTCAGCCGCCGCCTCGGCGCGCTCGGCATTCCACGCAACGAGCGCCTCGTGGACCGCCTTGGCAACATCGGCAGGTATGCCGCGAACTTCCGCGATCTCTTGCTCGCTCGCCGCGCGCAAACGCTTCATCGAGCCAAAATGGCGCATAAGGGCACGTTTTCTGGTGGGTCCCACGCCTGGAACGTCATCGAGTACCGAAACTGTCATGGCTTTATCGCGCAACTCACGATGGAATGTGATTGCAAAACGGTGCGATTCATCGCGCACCTGTTTAATTAGATAGAGCGAAGCAGACCCGGTCGGCAGCACGACGGGAGTCTCGTCCCAAGGCACGAAAACCTCCTCATCGGCCTTTGCCAAGCCACAAACCGGTATATCGAGCCCAAGAGCCTCAAGCTGCTTGATCGCAGCGGTCAATTGCGGCTTACCGCCATCGACAACGAGCAAATCGGGGCGCGAGCCAAAGCGCTCGTCGGCCATGCGCTCGGGAGCATAGCGTCGTCCCAAAACCTCGGACATCGACACGAAGTCGTTTGCCTCGTCCAATTCGGCCTGAATTTTAAAACGACGGTACTGGCTCTTGTCGGCGCGTCCGTTGGTAAACACCACCATCGAGGCGACGGTAAAGGTTCCATGCAGCGTCGAGATATCGAAGCACTCGATACGCATCGGCGGCGCCGGCAGCGCCAGCGCGCTTTCGAGCTCCAGGAGCGCTTGATTGGTGCGGTCGTCAGCGTACCCCGTTCGCATCATGTAGCGCATGAGGGCATGGCGCGCATTTTTGGATGCCATATCGAGCAAACGGTGCTTTTCGCCACGCTGCGGCCTATGGAGATGGCAGGAACGCTCGCGCTTGCCTGCAAGCCACTCCCCCAGCGCCTCCGCATCCTCAAGCTCGACAGAGAGGTTTATCTCAGCTGGAATATCAGCCGTCTCGTCGTAATAGCGCTTAAGAAAGCCCGACTGGAGCTCTTCCTCGTCAACATCAAGACCCTTGTCGAGAATGAACTCGCAGGTGCGAACTGTTCGGCCCTCGCGAACGACGAAGACGCAAGCGGCAGAGATGGTCTCCTCGCGATAGAAACCGATGACATCGATATCGACACTGGAGGGAAAAACGACTTGCTGACGGTCGTCCAGACCCCTGATGACCTCCAAACGACGTTTGACGCGGGCAGCGCGCTCAAAGTCGAGCGCCTCGGCGGCATCCGCCATCTCGGAAGTCAGCTCGTCGACGACATCCTTGCGATGGCCCGACAAAAAGCGCTCGACACGCTTGACGTTCTTGGCATAGTCCGTAGGAGAAATCGCGCCGACACACGCACCCGGGCCGCGCCCGACATGGTAGTCAAAGCAGGGACGCCCGTTTTGCGTGCAAATCATATTGACGATGTCTTCCTCGCCCTTGTGGGACTCGACGATACGACGACAACGACGCCACTCCGCACAGGATGCGGAGCAGATGGGGATAACCTTGCGCAGCGTATCTATCGTCTCACGTGCCGCACGGCTATCGGTATAGGGACCAAAATAACGCGTTCCCGGCTTATGACGCTCGCGCGTATATTTGATAGCGGGATACAGGTCGCTCTTGGTGATAGCGATAAAGGGATAGCTCTTGTCGTCCTTAAGGTCCACATTAAAGTACGGATGGTACTGGCCGATCAGGTTGCGCTCGAGTACAAGCGCCTCGTGCTCGGTCTCCACCACGATATAGTCAAAGCTCGCCACCAGCTGCATCATCAGCGGGATCTTTTGACGCTCATCCTGCAGTGTCACGTACTGGCGCATACGGGAACGCAGGTTTTTTGCCTTGCCAACGTAGATGACATCGCCCTTGGCATCTTTCCAAAGGTAACATCCGGGCTGCGTGGGAACGCGCGAAACCTGCTCGGCGAGTGTTGGAATGTTGTCGTGACCGGCCACACGCACCTACTTGCGACGAAGCAGCGCCGAGACCTCGGGCATCTTAAGGACGACGGCAAGGCCAAAGGTAACAGCAAGCGAGACGACACCCGCAACGCAAACGTAGCCAAGAGTAATCAGAATCGAGCCGCCAAGTGCCCCGACAAAGTGCTCAAGCGCCCACATGACGCCGGCGCCTGCGGCAGCACCCAGGCCACCGAGCAAAAGGCCAAAGAAACCGCCATGCAGGATAGATTTGACCTGAAGGCCACGCAGACGACGACGCAGCCACCATAGCGAACATCCGACCAAGATCACGTAGTCGACGACATACGAAAGCGCGATTGCCGGCATACCGAAGCCCAGCACAACGCCAAACAGCAGAACCGAGCCGGCCTGGCCGATGGCGGAATACAGGCAATAGCGGCTATAGGGCTTCATGTCGAGCAAGGCAGAGAAGCTCTTCTGCATCAATACGACCACGCCGTAGAGCGGCAGCGAGAACGCCAGGTAGACAAGGTACTCGGACACCAGCGTCACGCCGGATTCATCGAACTTGCCAGCACAGTAGATCATGTTGAGCGGACGCGCGAAGACAATCAGGTACAGCGCGAACGGAATCAGGAAGAACAGCATTTGGGCGACGCCACGCGAAATGCCCGTGCGAACGCTGTCGTAATCCTTCTCCTGTGCGTCGTGAGAGAGCTCGGTATAGAGCGCCGTCGAAAGCGAGGCAGCAATCAGCGCGTAGGGTAGCGTGTACCACAGGCGCGCATAGGCGATGACGGAAGGACCCGTCTCGGGCTGGACCACCAGCGCGGCAGCGTTGGTGATAGAAGTCGAGACAAACATGCACACCGTGGCGAGCAGCGTCGGGATACCGAGCGCAATCGTCTGGCGCAGCGCGGGGTCCTTAAAGTCGATATGGATATGGGGATGCACGCCGTGCTTGCCAAGCGCGGGAATCTGACATGCCATCTGAACAAAGACACCGAGGGTCGTACCGGCCGCAATCAAGATGATGCCGGCACGTTCGCCAAACTGTGCGGACACGGGCGCAAAACCCATAAAGCTCGCAATGACGATCACATTGTTGAGGACCGGGGCAAACGTCGACCAAAAGTAGTCGCGGTGTGCGTTGAGAACGCCCGAAAACACCGAGCCCAAACCATAAAACAGAATCTGGATGGCAAAGAAACGGAACATGAACGCAGCGGTATCCATGCTGCCGCCGTCACCCGAAAGGAACGATTGCGTCCAGATAAAGCCCGGGGCGAACACGGTCCCCAGCAACGAAATGCCACCCAGCACTAAAAGCAGAATGCCGAGCAGGTTGCCCACGTACTCGTTCGAGGCCTCGCGACCCTGCTCACGCCTCACGCCCATGTACACGGGCAAAAACGCCGTCACGAGCATGCCGCCCATCACGAGTTCGTAGAGCATATTGGGCAGGTTGTTGGCGACCTGATAGGAGGACGAGAGTAGCGACATGCCGATAGCGGCCGCCATTGCCCACGTGCGGATAAAACCGGTGACGCGAGACACGATGGTCAGGATGGTCATAAGCCCGGCGGAACGACCAACCGTGGAGTAGTCCGACGAGCCCATGTCGTCAGTGTCATCTCGCGACGAAGAAGCTTCGGATGAGGGTGTCTGAGGCGCAGATTCTTTTGCAAAATGAGCTCCGCGCTTCAATTCTTCCTGCGGCATCGCTCAGTCCCCTCTCGTAATCGCGGCAACCGTCGCCCCGCAAAATGCAATTAAATCATCGGGTGCAAGCTCGAGCTGATAACCACGCTTGCCTCCCGAAATAAAAATGGTATCCCAAAGGACACATGTCTCATCAATGAGCGTCCGGTAGCGTTTTTTCATACCGACCGGGCTGCAGCCGCCGCGAACGTAGCCAGTCGCCGCAAGCAAATCCTTCACATGCATCATGGCCAAGGACTTCTCCCCCGCGGCACGCGCTGCGGACTTTAGATCGAGCTCGTCGGCAACAGGGATACAGCACACGACATGGTCGTTGGACGGTGTCACGCAGACCAAAGTCTTAAATCCTTGACCGGGCTCCTCGCCAAGCTGCTCCGAAATCGCGACACCCAGGCCCACCGACTCATCACCATCGTCTTCGTACGTATGTAGAACATAGGAAATGCCGGCGCTTTCCAGCTCGCGCATCGCATTGGTTTTTGGCGTCTTTACAGCCTTTGCCATGACATATCCTTTCCCTCGCATTCGGACGTAAGGATTAAGTATATGTCCAATTCGGCTGCATACGTCACTTCGGCACAGCAAGCGCCATCGAATCACAAGGAGTCGATGGCGCCCATAAACTGAATCGCCTATTTATTGAGCATCAAGTTGAGCCTGACGCTCCCGGTCACGCCTGAGCAACGGCGCCAAAAACTTGCCCGTATAACTCTGCGGACAGTCCGCAACCTGCTCCGGTGTGCCCGAAACCACGACGGTTCCGCCGCCGTTACCGCCCTCGGGACCCATATCGATCAGGCGGTCGGCAACCTTGATGACATCAAGGTTGTGTTCAATCACCAGCACCGTGTTGCCCGCATCGACCAAGCGCTGCAGCACATCGAGCAGCTGGCGGACGTCCTCAAAATGAAGGCCAGTCGTCGGCTCGTCCAAAATATAGAACGTCTTGCCCGTCTGGCGTCGATGAAGCTCCTTGGCGAGTTTCACACGCTGCGCCTCGCCGCCCGAGAGCGTCGTGGCGGGCTGGCCCAGGCTCACGTAGCCCAAGCCTACATCGTACAGCGTCTGGAGCTTTCGCTTGATCTGCGGGATATTCCCAAAGAAAGCCAGTGCCTCGGCCACGCTCATGTCAAGTACGTCCGAGATGGTCTTGCCACGGTAGGTGACCTCGAGTGTCTCGCGGTTGTAGCGTTTACCGCCGCAAACTTCGCAGGGAACGTAGATATCGGGAAGGAAGTGCATCTCGATCTTGATCTGCCCGTCGCCCTTGCACGCCTCGCAGCGCCCGCCACTCACATTAAAGGAGAAACGACCCGGCGAGTAGCCGCGCGCCTTCGACTCCGGCGTACTCGCAAACAGCGCGCGAAGATCATCCCACAGGCCGATATAGGTAGCAGGGTTGGAACGCGGCGTGCGGCCAATCGGCGACTGGTCGATATCAATAACCTTATCGATACACTCGATGCCCTCGATTTTTTTATACGGACCCACAGGGCGCGTCGAACGGTGAATAGCATTCGTAAGGGCAGGCGCAATGGTGTCGGTAACCAGGGAGCTCTTGCCCGATCCCGACACGCCGGTAACAACCGTAAGCGTACCAAACTCGATCTTGGCGGTAACGTTTTTGAGGTTGTTGGCTCGAGCGCCCGTAATTTTAAGGCAGCCGCGACCGGGCTTGCGCCGTTCATCAGGCACCCGAATCATTCGTTTGCCGGTCAGATAAGCGCCCGTCATCGACTCAGGACACGCCATGATATCAGCAGGCGTTCCCGCCGCGACTACGTGTCCGCCGTTGACACCGGCGCCGGGCCCCATGTCGATCACGTAGTCGGCGGCACGGATTGTATCCTCGTCGTGTTCGACAACGATAACGGTATTGCCGATATCGCGCAGGCGCTCGAGCGTCTTGATCAGGCGCTCGTTGTCACGCTGATGAAGACCGATCGAGGGCTCGTCCAGAATATAGAGCACGCCCATGAGACCCGCGCCGATCTGCGTTGCCAAGCGAATACGCTGTGCCTCGCCACCGGAAAGCGTCGCCGAGGCGCGATCGAGTGTCAGATAGTCGAGTCCAACATCGACCAGAAAACGCAGGCGCTCCAGAATTTCCTTGACGATACGGCCGCCGATAAACTGTTGGCGCTCGGTGAGTTCCAGGCCCTCAAAAAACTCGAGCGATTCACGGCACGACAGGCAACAAACTTCGTAAATGGACTTGCCGCCCACGGTGACGGCAAGCATCTCGGGACGCAGGCGAGCACCGTGACAGCTCGAGCACGGCTCCTCGCGAATGTACTTCTCCAGGCGCGCCTTGGTGTTCTCGTTCGTCGTCTCGGTATAGCGTTCGTACAGGATGTTGCGAACGCCCGAAAACTTGGTATCCCACTGGCTGCGACGTCCGTCGAGCTTTTGGTAGTCGACCGAGATCTTCGTATCGCCCAGGCCATCCAAGAATGCACGACGCACGCGAGGGGGCAAGTCCTCCCACGGCGTATCGGCGCTCACCTTAAAGTGTTTGCAGACCGCAGCAAAAATCTGCGGATAGTAGTTCGAATTGCCAAACAGGCTACCAAAGACTCCGTCGGCAATGGACTTCGAGGGGTCCTCGATCAGCGCCTCGGCATCAACGGTTTTCTTAAAGCCCAGGCCGTCGCACTCAGGACATGCGCCATAGGGAGCGTTAAACGAAAAATCACGCGGCTGAAGATCGTCAATGGAGTGTCCATGCTCCGGGCACGCCAAGGCCAACGAATACTCCAGAAGCTCGCCCTCGGTCCCCTCGGGAGCATCACGATCGGGCAGCATGTACACGTTTACATTGCCGTGAGCCAGCGCGGTCGCCTGCTCAACAGACTCGGCGATACGGCCCAGAGAATTCTCACGGATCACGATGCGATCGACCACGACCTCGATATCGTGCTTGAATTTCTTATCCAGATCGATCGGATCGTCGAGCGAGCGCACTTCACCGTCGACACGCACGCGGCTAAAGCCCTCGGCGCGAAGGTCCTCAAACAGTTTGGTGTACTCGCCTTTTCGCCCGCGCACCACCGGTGCCAGCACAAACGCGCGGCGGCCCTCCCCCGCCGCCAAGACCTTGTCGGCAACCTGGTCGGTCGTCTGGCGCTCAATGACGCGGCCGCATTCGGGACAGTGCGGGGTGCCCACACGGGCGAACAGCAGGCGCAGATAGTCATAAATCTCGGTTACGGTGCCAACCGTCGAGCGAGGGTTTTTAGACGTCGTCTTTTGGTCGATCGACACCGCCGGCGAAAGGCCGTCGATTGAATCCAAGTCGGGTTTGTCCATCTGGCCCAAGAACTGGCGCGCATAGCTCGAAAGACTCTCGACGTATCGACGCTGGCCCTCGGCATAGATAGTGTCAAATGCCAGCGAACTCTTGCCCGAGCCAGAAAGACCGGTAATGACCACGAGTTGGTCACGCGGAATGGAAACATCGATATCACGGAGGTTGTGCTCACGAGCGCCGCGAATAACGATAGAAGAATCAGACATGGAAGCTCCTTGCCTCCTATTGCATCGAATCATACTGTCGATGAGTTTAGCGCACTCGACGCGCACAGATGTTCGTAATACAAGATTCGCAGACCTTTAGCTTTGCGTATCGGGTGCTTTGTTTCTCGAAATGCCATGGAAAGGTTACAGTAATCTAATACTGAACTTAATTTGCTGTAACAGAGGAACGTCCATGACCGAAGATATCCCCCTTGAAATCACTTCGAGCGACATGGCCAATCTGCCCATATTCATCGCCGTCCTTATCGTGGCCACCGTCGTCGTGCGCGTGTATTTTTCAATCAAACACAATGAAAAGCCGCCCATTGCCCGCGTCTTTTGGTGCGCGACGCTCCTCATCCCGCTCGGCGTGGTAGCTGCATGGATTACGAATCAATTGCTCGTAAATGAGGACAGTTCCCTATGGGTCCTTTCTTATTCGGCGCTCGGTGCTGCCGCCGTCATACTTCTTGTCGAACCCTTGGTTTCGGGACTTATCGACCAAACCGATCTTGCGACGGGAACGGTTGCCTGCATTTGCCGTGACATCCTTGTCATCGCCGCTGTTTCAGCGCTCTCGTTCGTTTCACTCGAAATTGCCTGTAACGAAACGTTCTATCGCATTCCCGCCAACTCATTCGGGTTTTCCGTCGGGCTGCTCGCGACGGTTCTGCTCTCCCTTTATTTGCTGGGACAGCGTCATGGAGGCTTCATGGCCCTCGTGCCCGTCGCCTGTTGCATCCTTGGCATTGCCGAGCACTTCGTCATAACGTTTAAAGGCGAGGCCATCCTGCCAAGCGATATCTTGGCCCTTGGCACCGCAATGGAAGTGAGCGAGGGATACGAGTTTACCTTTACCGCCGGAATCGTAACCTCTCTCGCCCTGCTAGAGATTTCCCTGGGGCTTCTTTCGCTTATCCGACCGAGAAAGCTCCGTACGCCCACCCATGTCTTCCCCGCAATCGCCGCTAACCTCTGCGCTTTTCTGCTAGTGACCGTTGTGGGGCTCTCGGGCTTTTCCAACATCGACTTGGAGCAGGCGCTGAATTTTGGATTTGACCGTTGGCAGCCCATCACCACGTACGCGTCTCAGGGTTTTATCACTTCGTTCACCGAAATGGTCAACGAGTTGCCCATTGAGAAGCCCGAAGACTATACGCCCGATGAGGCGCAGAGCATCGAGCAGGAGCTCGCCGCCACCTACGACAGCACGTATGGCTCGAGCGAGCAGCGCGCGGCGGCCGTTGCCCAGTTCAATGAAATCAAGCCGACGATTGTTGCCGTCATGAACGAGAGTTTTAGCGACCTTTCGTGCTTTGAGCAGCTCCAGGCGGCCGGGTACACCGGCCCCGCATTCTACAACTCGCTTCCCGACACACTTGTTCGCGGCACCATGCTCGCTTCGGTCACCGGTGGCGGAACGGCAAACTCCGAATTCGAATTTTTGACCGGAGCGACAACGGCCTTTGTCGGATTAGGCAAGATCCCCTATCAGCTGTATCAGATGAATGGCGTCAACAGCCTGGCAAAGGACCTTAAGGAGCTTGGGTATACCGCTACCGCTATGCACCCGCAAAACCCCGTCAACTACCATCGAGATAAAATCTATCAGCAGCTGGGCTTTGGAGACTTTCTTTCAATCGGCGATTTCGAAGGTGCGCCCTGTTACCATGCCGGCGTATGCGACTACGCCACCTACGACAAGATACTCGACCTGCTTAGAACCGACGAAGCCCCGCAGTTCATCTTCGATGTCACGATGCAAAATCACGGCGGCTACGACTATGGCACCGTTCCCGCCGAGGAGCTGACAAACTATTGGGTCGAGGGAGCCAGCGAGGGTGCCAATAGCGCGCTCAACACCTATCTTACCTGCATCAACGCATCCGACCGGGACCTCGAGTACTTTATCAACGAGCTCCGCAATATCGGCAGACCGGTTGTCCTTGTCTTTTTTGGCGACCATCAGCCGAGCGCCGCAACGACTCTCAACGACGAGCTGTACCCTCAGGAAGATACGGCAAGCCACGCTTTCCGTATCTATCAGTCGACATATTTCGTCTGGGCTAACTATGAAATCGCCGGCAATACCGAGCTCAACGTCTACGACACCGTCGGGGCAAACGAGATTGCAGCCATTACCCTTAATAAGATCGGCGCCCCGCTCACCGACTATCAAAAGGCTCTGCTTGCAACAAGGTCAGATGTGCCCACCATCAATGTCGCCGGCTACCTTGGTGCCGACGGGCTGCGCTACGACTTGGAATCTGAAGACAGCCCATACGCCTCGACGATCGACAAGCTGCAGCGCATGCAATACCTCGAGTTCGCCAGCAAAGTTCAGTAAGCCCGCCCATTCGCTTGGACCCATCGTATTGCAAGCACGCTCGGCCCAAATGCATCGTAAATGGCTCCCGCTCGCAAACGAGGGTACAATGACGCTCGTGTCACATCACGGGGCCCCGGCCCCAACATATACAAAGGAGTCATACATGGGTTGCGAGCACGCACAGGCCGCCGGCGGACAAACATCGCCGTCGCAATTTGAGGAGAACACGCTGTCCGAGGTCAAACGCGTCATCGCCGTACTTTCCGGCAAGGGCGGTGTCGGCAAGTCGTTTGTCACCGGTGCCATCGCCACCGAGCTTGCCCGTCACGGCCACAAGGTCGGCGTCCTCGATGCCGACATCACCGGTCCCTCCATCCCCAAGATGTTCGGTATGAGCGGACGCCACGTCCATGCCCTTGGCAACCTTATGCTGCCTGAAATCTCCGAGCACGGCGTCAAGGTCATGAGCTCCAACCTGCTGCTCCAAAACGAGACCGACCCCGTCCTTTGGCGCGGTCCGGTCATCGCAGGCGCCATTAGGCAGTTCTGGAGCGAGACCTCATGGGGCCCCATCGACTACCTGCTGGTCGACATGCCTCCGGGAACAGGCGATGTCGCGCTCACCGTCTTCCAGTCGCTGCCCGTCGACGGCATCGTCATCGTCACGAGCCCGCAGGATCTGGTCTCGATGATCGTCGCCAAGGCGGTCAACATGGCCGAGAAGATGAACGTCCCCATTCTGGGCATTGTCGAGAACATGAGCTATATCGAGTGCCCCGACTGCGGCAAGAAGATCGAGGTCTTTGGCAAGAGCAAGCTCCCCGAGGTCGCAGAGCGCTATAACCTCGACATCTTGGGCCAGCTTCCCATTAATCCGGCACTCGCCGAGGCCTGCGATAAGGGCGAGGTCGAGACCGCGCTGCCCGATGGCATGTTGCCCAAGGCAGTCTCTGCCGTCGAGGCTATTACCCCGCACGAGACCGACGAGGCCTAAGTGAACACGAGCGCCTTCTATGACGTCCTGGTAATCGGCGGCGGGGCTTCAGGCCTCGCCGCCGCCATTACGGCCGCACGCGCTGGCAAAAGCGTCTGCATCGTTGAGCGCGATGTCGCCTGCGGCCTTAAGCTCCTTGCGACCGGTAACGGCCGCTGCAACCTCTCCAACGAATCGATTGATCCTCAGCGGTATAACCACCCCGCATTCGTCGAATCCGTCATGGGCCCCCAGCCCGAACAAGAGCTTATGGGTTTCTTCTCCTCGCTGGGCATCATGACAACCTCCGAGGAAGGCCGACTGTACCCGCGCTCCCTTCGCGCCGAATCGGTGCGCGACGCGCTTCTCAATGTTTGCGACCGCCTGGGTATCACCTTAATCTGCGGAGCCAACGTTGCCTCGGCACACAAAACTTCCGAAGGCTGGGCACTCCAAATAGACCGTCCAGCGCGGGCGCTCAAGGCAAAAAAGCACGACGACCGAAAATCGGAGCTCCGCTCGCTTCGGAAAGCGCTCGCCGATGTCCCTCGCAAGAACGAGGCCCTGCAGGCACATGCCGTAATTATCGCCACGGGCGGCAACCCCACCGGTATCGCCGATACGTTTCGCCTCCCCCTCACTTCGCTGCGCCCCATCCTCTGCCCCGTATCGGCAACGGTCGTCGGCGATCGGGCGGCACTCAAGACGTTGGATGGCCTGCGCGTCCGCGCCCGCTTGACGCTCGCCCGCAATCATAATGAGCTCTGGCACGAAGACGGTGAAGTCCTGTTTCGAACCTTCGGCATCTCGGGCGTCGCTGTCTTCAACCTCTCCCGTCGTATCCAGCGCGGCGATACGATCCTGCTCGACGTTTTCCCCGACCTCTCCAAAGACGAGCTGCTCGATATGCTCAACCGGCGCGTTGAGCTGCTCGGCGGCTTTTCGCCCCGCGATCCCCGTTGGCTCGACGGCATGCTCGCCCCGCAACTCTCCCGCGTCGTCTGCACGGCGTTCGAGCAGTGCCATCCAGACTCCAACGATGTCATCCACCTGGCCTCGATCCTCAAACACTTTAAGTTGCTCGTCGAGGGAACAGCCGAGGAGCGCTCGGCGCAGGTCACGCGTGGTGGCGTATCTGTCGAGAGCATCTCAATACCCAGTCTACGCGCGCGCAGCGCTGTCGACGCCCCGCTTTACCTCTGCGGCGAAGCGCTCGACATCGACGCCGATTGCGGAGGCTTTAACCTTGCGTGGGCCTGGCTCTCGGGCATTCGCGCTGCAAGCAGTTTGTAGCCGCGCAGTCTATAATCAAAAACGCATTCGGGCCGTCTGGGATACCGGACGGCCCCTTTCTTGCCTCTAAGGAGACCTCGATGATCGAAATCACCCAAGTCAACGCGTCGCTCGATGAAGCCGGCGATGAAAATGCCTGCCTCATTGTTGGCAAGCGAGTCGCCAAGCGCATCCTACGTTGCAAGGACTCCGAAATCAAGTCCATCGAACTCCACCGCAAGTCAATCGACGCTCGCAAAAAACGAGACGTCCATTTTATCCTGAGCTTTCGTGTTGAGCTGACTAGTCCCCACCTCGAGCGAGAAGCGGTCGACAGTGTTGCCGAGCGTGACCGCTCGCGCGTACGCACGATAGAAGACGATGGGGCTTCATTCCCCTCCCCCGTCTCCGACGCACCTCAAGAACGCCCTGTCGTTGTCGGCGCCGGATGCGCCGGCCTTTTCGCTGCGCTCACGCTCGCCAAAGCAGGTCTTAAGCCCTTGCTTATCGAGCGCGGCGACCCGGCATTTCGCCGCTCGCAGGCGATCGACCTCTTTCTAAAGGAGCGCATCCTCGACCCCGAGAGCAATATTCAGTTTGGTCTGGGCGGCGCGGGGACCTTCTCGGACGGCAAGCTCAATACGGGAACCAAAAATCCCGCCCATCGCCTTATCCTCGAAACCTTCGTCGAGGCGGGCGCGCCCCGCGATATTCTGTGGGATGCCAAGCCGCACATTGGCTCCGACATCCTTCCCACGGTTGTCACCGCTATATCCCAGCGCATCGAGCAGCTCGGAGGTGTCGTCCGTTATCGAACAAAGCTCGTCGACATTCGCATCGACGCGTCTGGCGCCATCACCGGTATCGATGTCCAATCGTCCCAAGACGCCGCTTACGAGCCAATTGAGACAAAGCACCTCATCCTCGCCTGCGGGCATTCTGCTCGCGATATTTTTGAGCTCCTTAAGGACCACAACGTGGCCCTCGCACAAAAGACCTTTGCCATGGGCGTTCGCATCGAGCATCCGCAGCGCGACATCGACCGAGCCCAATATGGAGCCTCGGCGGGACATCCTGCCCTCGGAGCAGCCCCCTACAAGTTCGTCGCCCATCTTCCCAACGGCCGCAGCGTGTTCTCGTTTTGCATGTGCCCCGGCGGGCAGGTTGTCGCCGCCTCTTCCGAGCAGGGCCACCTGTGCGTCAACGGCGCCAGCCTCAATGCCCGCGACGGACGCAACGCAAACGCCGCCCTGCTCGTTAACGTCACGCCTGAGGACCTTCCCAACGATGACCCGCTCGCCGGCATCGAGCTCCAGCGTGCCTGCGAGGCGGCCGCCTATCGCCTGGGTGGTTCCAACTGGAACGCACCGGCACAACTCGTCGGAGATTTCCTCGCAGGACGCGCCAGCAAGGCGCCCGGAAAGGTAAAGCCCACCTATCCGCTCGGTGTGACCTGGACGGCAATTGACGAAGCCCTGCCGCAGCATATCATCGATTCGCTCCGCCTGGGACTTCCCCTACTCGGAAAAAAGCTACGAGGCTATGACCGCCCCGATGCCGTTCTTACCGGCGTGGAGACTCGTTCGAGCTCACCGGTTACTGTCACCCGAGACCGAACGTGCCATGCCGTGTCGACCCCGGGACTCTACCCTTGCGGTGAGGGAGCTGGATATGCCGGCGGCATCATGAGCGCGGCCACCGACGGCATTCGTTGTGCCGAAGCCCTGATCGCAGACCTCTAGCGCACGAATTCCAGCACGCAAAAGACACAGGCCCCGAGCTCCACAGGGAACTCGGGGCCTGTTCGCTATTTCTTAAACCGTGCACCCTGGCGTTTTCTGCCCGATGCGAACGTGGAACCCTTGCGGGCCTGCGAACGTAAGCGCTCGATCGTCTCGTCCTCAGACGCACCCTCGAGCATCGCCCGAATCTGAACGACGGCATCGCGCAGGCGCGCCGCCTCCTCAAAGTCCATGGCGGCAGAAGCGTTGCGCATATCCTCTTCCATGGTTTCGACGATCCGCACAAGCTCGTCATGCGGCAGTTCTTCCAACTGCTCCGCAAGTGTCTGCTCGGGTGCCACCGTTTCCGGCACGCCGCCCTCGCCCGACTCATCGGGCGTATAGAATGCGCCATGGCCAAGGGAGTCGCCCTTCGAGCGCCCCTTGGAACCCACGGTTTTTTCGGCTTCGGCAATAAAACTTGAGATGTCGTTGATGGCCTTGCGCACCGTCTTGGGCACAATGCCATGCTCTTCGTTATATGCCATCTGAATCTCGCGGCGGCGCCGCGTCTCCTCGATGGCCTCTTTCATCGAATCGGTCACAACGTCCGCATACATGATGACTTCGCCATCGGCGTTACGGGCCGCGCGGCCAATCGTCTGAATCAGCGAACGGCGGTTGCGCAAGAAGCCTTCCTTATCGGCGTCGAGAATTGCCACCAGCGAGACCTCGGGAAGATCCAGGCCCTCACGAAGCAGGTTGATGCCAACGAGAACATCGATCTTGCCCTCGCGCAGCGTTCGCAGGATCTCGACACGGTCCATTGTCGCCGTATCAGAGTGCATGTAATTGACCTTAATGCCCGCGTCGAGCAGATGGTCGGTCAGGTCCTCGGCCATGCGCTTGGTCAACGTGGTCACCAGCACGCGCTCCTTGCGGGCAACGCGCTCGCGAATCTCGTCCTCAAGATCGTCAATCTGGCCGCGTACTGGACGCACGTCAATCTTGGGGTCGAGCAGGCCGGTCGGACGAATAATCTGCTCCACGTCGTTCTGGCTCACCCGCAGCTCGTAGTCGCCCGGCGTGGCCGAAACATAGATAAACTGGGGTATCCTTGCCTCAAACTCATCGAAACGAAGCGGGCGGTTATCGAGCGCCGAGGGCAGGCGAAAACCGTGTTCCACCAGCGTCACCTTACGCGAGCGGTCACCTTCGTGCATGCCGCGAATCTGCGGCACCGTCACATGGCTCTCATCGATGATGCAGAGCATATCCTTGGGAAAGTAATCGATTAGGGTAAACGGCGGCTCACCCGGTTTGCGACCGTCCAGATGACGCGAGTAGTTCTCGATGCCGTTGCAAAAGCCCATCGTCTCGAGCATCTCAAGATCATAATCGGTGCGCTGCTGCAGACGCTGCGCCTCGAGCAACTTGTCGGTCGCCTTGAGCTCCGCGACGCGCTTCTCGCACTCTTCGCTGATCGATTTCAGAGCCGCCTTGACCTTCGGCTTCTCGGTCACGTAGTGCGATGCCGGCCATACGGGGATGGCCTCGTACTCACGCAGCATTTCACCGGTGACCTCATCGATCTCGGCAATCAGCTCGACCTCGTCGCCAAAGAACTCAAACCGCAACGGATGCTCGGCATAAGGCGGATACACGTCGACAACATCGCCGCGCACGCGGAACGTGCCGCGTGCCAGGTCATAGTCATTGCGATCATATTGAATGTCGATAAGTGCATGGATAAAGTCATCGCGCTCGAGCGGCACCTTTTTGTCGACGTTTGGAGCCAGACCCGCATAGTCCTCAGGAGAGCCAATGCCATAGATACACGAGACCGATGCGACAACGATCACATCGCGTCGAGAGAGCAGCGATGCGGTCGCCTGATGTCGCAGCATCTCGACCTCTTCGTTAATCGAGGAGTCTTTCTCGATATATGTATCGCTTTGCGGCACATACGCCTCGGGCTGATAGTAGTCATAGTACGAGACGAAGTAGACCACAGCGTTGTTGGGAAAGAACTCTTTGAGCTCGCTCGCAAGCTGAGCGGCGAGCGTTTTATTCGGAGCCATGACCAGCGTCGGCTTTCCCAGGGCCTCAATAGTCTTTGCCATCGTGAAGGTCTTGCCCGAACCAGTCACGCCCAGCAAAACCTGATAGCGGTCTCCGTCCCTCACGCCCTGCACAAGCGACTCAATGGCCTTAGGCTGGGAACCGGCAGGCTCATAGGGAGACACGACCTTAAACGGCACGTCAGAGCCTTCAACGCCAAAGCGCTTAAGTTCACCACCAACGCGTTCTACTTCAAATTCCGCCATGGATACTCCTAACTCATATATCTGCAGTATACGCAGGCGGCAGGCATAGTCCTATACGAACCGATCGGGATAGAGGGTCTTGTAGCGAGCCCAGGCATTATTGACACGAATCAGATACGCCTGCGTCTCGGGAAAGGTGATTGCATTATGAAGCGACGTACTCTGCTGCGCCCATCCGTCGACATTGCCCATGCCGGCGTTATAGGCGGCAATGGCACTGTCAGTCGACCCGTTAAAATACGCTAGAAGATACGAGAGATACGCACAGCCAAACTCGATATTCGTAGCCGGATCGTTAAGGTTGTCGGCCGAATACTCGCCACCGTCGACAAGGCCCTTGGCGATCATATCCTGGGCAGTCTCGGGCATCAGCTGCATTAATCCCTGAGCACCCTGATTCGACTCGGCCTCGGGATCCCAATTCGATTCCGACTTAATGACAGCGCACACCAGATACGGATCCAGATTATGCGAAATACTGGATTGCTTTACATACGCCTCGTAGTCAATCGGATACAGCGGCTTAAAGAAAGCGGCAGGAGCATACGAGTAAACGAATGAGATAAGGCCGAAGGCAAAAACGGCAGTCAGCGGTATAAGGCGATACCATGTAAGGAAACGTGTCTTAGGCATCGGCCTCCTCCTTATCCGCTACATCCCGGAACCCATGGCGCGCAAGCCATGCGTCCAGTTGTTCAAAGAGCGAGTTATCGCCTGCCGCATTGTCAATCACCGTTGCAGCGAGATTGCACAGCGCAGACTCTTCGGGCTGGCAAGCAGAACGGGCATCGAAATCAGATGGCTCCATACCACGTTGAATAGCGCGCTCGCGACGAACTGATAAAGGGGCGCTGATGACCAGAATTTCATCAGCCAAACCAAATGCATCCTCAAAACCAGTCGGAGCAGAAACCTCGACTACCGCAAAGGGATAACGGGGAGACGAAACCGTACAACAAACCGGATCGAGAATCCTAAGCGAAAGCTGTTCAATGAGAACGGGATGCACAATGCCATTGAGCCGAGCGACCGAATCAGGAGAAGCAAAAGCTCGAGAAGCGAGGATGCTGCGGCGAATGCCGCCATCCTCATCCAAAATGTCCCAACCGAATTCATCCGCGAGTGCATTGACGATATCAGAGCCCGGCACATACAGCGATTTTGCAAGCTCATCCAGATCGATTAGCATAGCGCCACGAGATTCGAAATAGCGGCAGGCAGTCGACTTACCCGAAGCAATATTGCCCAAGACAAATACGGTAAACATCAAGCCCTCCCTAACGCCAATGCGAGTAATTATCGCTCAAATACACTAGAAGGACTCAAAATACAGCCAAACAGTAAGAGCGAATACGGGGGAGCTAAATCCCAAAGTACAACGTGTATATAACGCAAAAAAGGGGGAGGCCGCGAGGCCTCCCCCTTCTCAGTTCAAGCGTACGG